>CAZDTB010000132.1:0-10464 GCA_964508075.1 uncultured Planctomycetales bacterium | reverse complement strand
GCCGCTTCGGACAGGGGCATGGTCCGGCCGATCAGCGGCTTGAGCCGGCCCTTGACCAGCGGATGGCGGCGGTACCACGCCATCATCTCCAGGGTGCGGCCGCGCACGATGCTGATGCACTCGTCGTCGGGCCGGTCCTTCATTTGCCCCGGCCAGAGAGGTTCCCCATACGCGATGATGACCGGCGCCGGGCGCGGAACCGCCGCCTGACGCGGCCAGACCTCGTAGGCCCCCAGGATCAGCGTCGGCACCAGCGGCACGCGAGCCTTGCGTGCGAGCAGCACCACGCCCGGCTGCATCGGGCGAACGCTCCCGTCCGACGTGCGCGTCGCTTCCGGGAAGACGGTCACGAGCGCGTTCTTTTTCAGTCGCCGCAGGGTTTCCTTGATGGCACCGATATCGGCCGCGCTGCGCTTGATCGGAAAGGCGTTGAGCGACTCGATCAGCTTTCGGAACCACCGATTTCTGAAGAGCGTATCGCGGGCCATGTAATGGCACTCGCGGGGCAGCGCGAGCGTCGCGAGGATCGGGTCAAGGAAGCTCTGATGATTGCAGACCAGCAGCACGCCGCCTTCCAGCGGTACGTTACGCGTGCCGAACACGCGGCCGCGGAAGAGCAACAGGAAGAGCGCTTGGGCAACGTCCCGGCAGCAGCGATAATAGCGTCTCATGGGGATGGGCGCGTCGATCGCGCCGGGTTCTTCGACGGGATTTCAACGCCGGCTCTACGCAGCTCTTCGAGCAGACGGTCGAGCATCTGGCCGATCGAAAGATCACTCGTCTCAATGGTGATCGCGTTTTCCGGGACAGTCAGCGGGCCTACCTCGCGCTCCGAGTCGGTCCGGTCGCGCTGCTCGACATTCGCCAACACCTGCTCGAACGTAACATCTTCGCCGTCGGCAAGTAGATCAACCAAGCGGCGCTCGGCGCGCTTCTTCGGGCTGGCGTCCACGAAGAACTTAAGGTCCGCATCCGGGAAGACCACGCTGCCCTGGTCGCGCCCTTCGGTGACCAGCGACCCGAGCCGAGCCCCCAGCTCGCGCTGCTTCTCGACCAGGATGCGGCGGACGCCGGGCGAACCGGCGATGTGGCGCGTGCGCTCGTTGACGCGCATCGAACGAATCTCTTCGGTCACGTCACGCCTACCGAGCTTGACGCGCACGTGTGTCGGGCCACAGTCGAGATCGAACTGGGCGTTGGCGGCGACACGGGTCAGCGCCTGCTCGTCGCGCAAATCGATCCCCTCCTCGAGCGCCGCCAGCGTGACCACGCGGTACATCGCGCCCGTATCGAGGTAGGGAATCCCCAGCCGCGCCGCGAGCTTGCGGGCGGCGGTGCTCTTTCCCGAACCGGCGGGTCCGTCAATCGTAATGATCATGCCGTCGCGGCCTCACGATCGAGGCAAGTCCGGGCCGGATTATAGCCGCCGGCCGCCGCAGCGTGGACTTGCACCGCATTTTCGCTCAAGATTTCGGGCAACAACCGGAGGATAACCACGATGAGCAAACCGATCTCGATCATGGTGGATCTCGACGGAGTCGTTTCCACCGAAGAACGTGTCTTCGACCGGCCGTTAGCCAAGCTGATCCCCGGCGCCCGCGAAGCTCTGCATGGGCTGAAGGATGCCGGCCACACGATCGTGATCTACACCGCCCGCGGCTGGGCGGAATACAACGTCACCAAGCACTGGCTCGACCAGCACGATATCCCCTACGACGCGATCCTGATGGGCAAGCCGATCGCGCACGTCTGGATCGACGACCGGGCGATTCGATTCCGGAAGTGGGAACAGGCCCTCGAGGAGCTGCGGGCGGATTACGACGCATGAAAGACTCAAGGATGAAAGGGAGGCAGCCCGGCTCCCCCCCGATCCTTAGCCCCTTGAGTTCTTGAACCCTCCCCCTACTCCTTCTCCAACGGCGGCAACCGCAGCACCATACCGGGCCGGATCACGTCCGCGGAGTCGAGCTGCGTGCGGTTCAGTTCGAAGATCTCGCGCCACCGCGTGCTGTCGTTGAGCACGTTGCGGGCAATCTTGATCAACGTGTCACCCTCTTCCACCACGTACGTCGCCCGGGCGGTGTCCGAGCGTTCGCCCGCGCGCGGCGGCGTGGTGGGCCTGGGGACCGTGCCTTCGGCCGCGTACTCAGCCTCGGCCCGCAACAGCCGCTGGGCGTCGGCAAGCGACGGCAGCTTGATGACTTCGCCGATCTTCAGACGGTTCTCGTCCAAGTCGGGATTGACCGCCTTGATCGCCCTCCAGAGCCGCCTGTCGCCATACTCCTCCTGCGCGATCGTGATCAGGCGGTCGCCGCGCTCGATCGTGTACGGCTTGTAGCGGAGCGCAGGCGTCTCGCGACGCCGCGGGGGCTCCACGGCCGGCGGGGGCGCATCGGTCAGGCGGCTGCGGCCGGCCTCCGTCGCCGTGCGACCGGCCTTCGCAGGACCAGGCTTCTCTCCCGGCGTGGGAGGTTCCGTCGGCTTCGCAGCCGGCTCGCGTGCAACCCGCCGGCCGGACGGCGACGTCTGCCCACCCGGCTCGGCACCCGGCCGGGCCGTTGCCGGGGGCTGGTCGAGTTTAGGTTCGGTCTGCCCGCGTGGTTCCACCCCGGGCCCGGTTCGACGGGCCGGAGCAGGGGTGGACGAGGTCCGGTCCGGCTTGCCGGGCGACGACTCGCCCGAGCGGCGCGCATCCGACGGCTTGGGCGTGACGTCACCGACCAGCGCGGTTTCGCCCGGAGCGGTCGCATCCATCGCCCGCTTGTCGATCGGCAAGGAATCCAACTCCTTTCGGCTTCCGCTGAACCACCAGATCGCGGCCCCCGCGATCGCGACCACACCGACGATCAACCCGACTTTCACTTCAGCGCGCATGTCGCACCACCCCTCAGAAACGTGGAGCCCGCATCTTCCGGACGCGGTTTCCAGACATTATACCGTCGGTCGGCCAGGTCAACAGGCCAAATTGCCGCCGATCGGTCTTACCGCGCCGCCTGCTGAGCCGTGATCCGGCCGAACCGCGCCATCAGCAGCGGCGAGGCGACTGCGATCGACGAGTACGTCCCGGTAATCACGCCGATCATCATGCAGTAGTTGAACCCGCGAATGCTCGTGCCGCCGAAGATGTACATCACCAGCAGCACGATGAAGGTGGTTGCGCTGGTGAGCAAGGTTCGCGACAGGCACTGGTTGATACTCTGGTTGATGATCTTGGGCGAGACGACCCCGAGTCGCCCGCGGGTCTCGCGGATGCGGTCAAACACCACGATGGTGTCGTTAATCGAGTAGCCGATGATCGTCAGGAACGCCGCCACGATCGTCATGTCGATCTTGAAATCGCTGATCAGCAAGGCGTCGCCGATCGGGTGGCGGGCCCCGCCCAGCCAGCCGCTGATCCCGACAAACGCCAGCGCGATGCATACGTCGTGGACCAGAGCGATTACGCCGGCCACGCCGTAGACCGGCCGCCCGAACCGGATCCACAGGTACGCAATGATCATCGCCCACGACAGCAGCAGTGCCAGCGAGGCCCGCGTGGTGTATTGGGCGGCGATCTGCGGCTTAAACTGCGTCACCTTCCGCAGCGTCTGCTCCTTGTCGAACGTGGCCCGGGCCAGGCCAAGCTCGGGCTCGGCCAACTCGGTCAACCACACGTCGCGGTCTTCCTCGTACACGATCGCCGGATCGCCGACCGCGATCACGATGCCGCTGTACAGCGGTACATCCGTCTCCGCCCCTTCGACCACTTCCCGTGTCGTGCCGTCCTGCTTGACGCCGAAGATCTTGAAATCACGCCACGGCAGATCCTGGTAGTCGGGCTGGAGCCGCATGCTGCGCAGACGATCGTGGAGCATCTCGAGCGTCTGCGGCGGGGACAACTGGTCGAAGTACAGGGCCACCCCGCCGAGGTAATCGGTGACGTCCCCGCCGGCTCCTCCCGGCAAGCCCGGCGGGATCGTGTTTTCCAGCCGGCGGTTGGTGATGGGGTAGGGCTGCGCGCCGTCGCCGTGGAAGACGTACGAAATCCGCGGCTGGATCTGGAGATCGTCGCCGAAGGCCGCGACCACGGCGTACTGGACGAGGGCTTTGTTGGTTTCGGTGGTGGTGACGTTCCAGAAGCTTCCACGTTCCTCGGGGCTGCCGGTCTCGGTCACCATGCCGATGTTCGCATGTCCGATGTTTCCACCTGCCAGCGCGATGCTGAACTCGCCCGTGCCGGCCAGCTCGCGGATCGCAAGCTGGAGTCCCTCGGGCGTAGCCTGGCCGCCGCCCCGCAGAATCACCGCATTGGGATGGGAGGCCGCGTCCACGCCGCCCCGCTGCAGCAGATCGGCCGCTTCGAGCGGCTCGGTGATCATGGCGGCCAGGCGCGGTGCCGCGACGTCGGGAACCTCGACGCGGAAGGCGGTCGGATCACCGGGGACCCCTGTGACGGTCGCCTCAGCCAGCCGCTTACCGTCCGCGCTGATCCCCTCGCCGACCTGCGTAAGCAGCTTTGTGATGCGAACGTCATCGTAATTAGCGGCGGCCTCCGGTTTCAGGGCCACCTCGACGCTGACCCCCCCGAGGAACTCGACGTCGAGTGTGTCCTTCATGCCGCGCTCGTAGAGCAGAAACAGGCCCAAGGCCGTCAGGGCCAGCGACATCGGGATGAAGAACTTGCGTTTGGCGTACCAATCGATGTTCGGCACGCCGATCAGGTGCAGCATTTTCACGTCCGTGATCAGGCCGTGCTTGATGAGCAGGGTGAAGATCGTGCGCGTCACGAACAGTGCCGTGAACAAGCTGCAGACGATGCCCCAGCCCAGCGTGAGTCCAAACCCCTTGATCTCCTCGCTGCCGACGTAATAGATGATCACGCAGATCAGCAGCGTGGTGATGTTGGCGTCGATGATCGTGCTGAAGGCCTTGTCGTACCCGTTCTTGATCACCATCCGCAGCGAAGAGCCGCGGGCTTTCTCCTCGCGCATGCGCTCGAAGATCAGCACGTTCGCATCGACGGTCATACCGATCGTCAAGATCACGCCGGCGATGCCCGGCAGCGTGAAGCGCGCCCCCAGCATTGCCATCGCCGCCAGCACCAGGATGATGTTCATCAGCAGGGCCACGTTCGCGATCGCCCCGCTCACCAGGTAGTAGACGAGCATGATGACCGCGACGGCGATTACGCCGGCCACCCCGGCCACAAATGCCTTGTGCAGGTTGGTGTGCCCCAGGCTTGAGCCGATGGTCCGCTCGCTGAGCGGGGTGTCCTTGAGCCGGGCCGGCAGCGAACCGGCCTGAAGGGTCTGGATCAGATAGTTGATCTTCTCGCGGCTGAAATCGCCGGTGATGACACCCGAGGTGGAGATCCGCGACTGGATGTTGGCCGAGGAGTAGGCGACGTCATCGACGAAGATACAGAGCTGCTTGTCGATGTTCTGCCCGGTCAGCTTCGCGAACATCGGGCCGCCGACCGCGTCGAGCGTAAAGCCGACCGCGGGACGCCCTTGTTGATGGGTAACGTAGGCGCTCTTGAGGCGCCACTTTCGACCGGCCCCGCGGGTGGCCAGCATGCCATGCTCGGCCCCGCGTTTGGCCAGCACGAACCACTGGTCGTCGCGTTCGTCCACCACCCACAGTTGAGCAGAGCGCGGATCGTAGTCGCGCAGTTCAGGCGGCGAATCCAAGCCGAGGAACGCCAGCGCGTTGTCGACCGGGAACCACTGCACGTCGTCCCCCTCTGCCGGCCGTGGCCCGCGCTCCTGGAGTTGTTCACGGTAGCGATCGTATTTCGTGAGGTTGTCCGGGCTCGGTTCGGCCAGAATGCGCCACTCGAGCACGCCGGCCCCACGCAACAGTCGCCGTAAGTCCGCCGGCCCTTCCAGAAACGCCCGCCGGGCGCGCCAGGCGGCGTGCTTCTCCACCACCAGGTCGATTTCGCTGACGAGGTTAGGGTACTGCTCGCGCAAATCCTTCAGGCTGCTCTTGCGTCGCGGCGAGCCGGAATCCATATCGAGCACTTCCTGGAAACGCCGATCGTCGAAGTTGGTCCGCAACACCGCATCGATCGTGTCGTCCCATGCCTCCAGCGCGTCACGCCGGGCCAGCCGCAACTCCGATAGCGAGGGCTGCGCAGCCGGCTGAGTCTCTGGCGCCGGAGCCTCCGACTGCGGCTTCTCCTCGGCCTCCTGGCCCTCGGGCCCTTCCACGGGCTGGGACTCCTCCTCGGTTGCCTGGGCCTCAGCCTCCTGAGCATCCTCGTACGCCTGGCGCGCCTGCGTGTACTGGTCGTACGCCGCAGCCGCCTCACGCAGGAGCCGCTCGCGCTCGGCCGAGTCGGCCGCTAGATCCACAAGCCGGCCCTCCCGCTCCTCGCCGGTCATCAGCAGGGCGGCCTCCAGCTCGCCACGTCTGATGTTCGTCGCCAGCAACGCCTCACGGGCGGCGATGAAGTCCGCCTTGAGCTGTTTGTTCTCCTCGGGGGGCAACGGCATCTGGACTTCGAGGCGGTTGCGTCCCAGCGCTCGCCATTTCAGGTCGAACACCCCTTTCGGGTCGACGCGTTTTTGCAGCAGGCGCTTCATATCCTCGGCGAGACGGGGATTGTCTTCCCCCTCCTCTTCCTGGATCTCAAAGATCATCGACACGCCGCCCTCGATGTCCAAGCCCCCGCGAAGCTTCTCGCCCGGCGGCGTGATGAGCCAGATGCCGATCAGCAGCACAACGCCGATCAGGATGAAGCGTTGAGGCAAGGTCTTTTCCCACATACTGAATTCCTCTTGTCGGTCAACAAACGAACCGTGAAAACCACCGCCGCCCCGCGCCCGGGCAACGTCAACCGCCACACTACGCGCGCGGAACGATCCGCTCCGTCGATTACGAGCGCGGCGGTCCGGTTCTCAGGATGCTCGTCCGAAAGACGTGCCGGTGCGCACGATGCGATCGAGGGCCGCCGACGTCAATCGTCGGCAATACCTGCGGCGTGGGGCGCCGCGACCAGGCGCTCGCGATTAGCGCGTCAGAACCTGGGCCGGCCCCCGATTGGTCGTCGAAACTCGCCGGACCGTCCATCCATGTCGCGACCGGCAGCGTACGCACGCGTTGCCCCGCCATCAGCAGGGCATGGCTCGGCCAACGTGGCGCCACCACGTCGGGCAGCATCGCCGCCAGCGTCAACGGCTGTTTCTTCTTCTGCTCGGGCCGCTGGTTGGAACCGGGCGGCGTCAGCGGCTCGGTGCTCTGCGGCGACGCTGACTCCACCGGGACCGGCCAGGCGCAGAGCTTCTCTTGCACCGCCGGCATCAGGAGCAGCCCGAAGCCGCAGCTCAAGCGAACGGCGTATTGGCCGGCCGAAAGCCGCATGAACCGCGCAATATACTCGGCGGGCAGGCCGCTGCCAACGCGGCGAGCGGCCTTTCCACCATCCCCCCGATCCCGTCCCGATTTGCCGAGCTTCCCTCAAAAAACAAGTTGCATTCCGAAGGGTTTGCTTGGAAACTGGCTTCGAATCGGACACCCCATCTCGACCCGTATCCAGGAGGAAAACGATGGGAAGCCCACTTTGCCACTTCGAGTTCCTGAGTAACGACCCGGACAAGTGCAAACAGTTCTATGGCAGCGTCTTCGGCTGGGAGTTCAACGACCGGTCCTTCCCCGGATACACGATGATCAAAACCGGCAGCGGGCCCGAAGGCGGGCTGATGAAGCGACCTGACGAAGTGCCCGCCCCGTGCATGACCGTCTACTTCATGGTCGATGACATCGCGGGCACGCTCGAGAAGGTCCAGGCTGGCGGCGGCACCGTCCATAAGGGCGAAACCGAAATCCCCAACGTCGGCTGGTTTGCGGTCGCCAGCGATGCGGAGGGAATCCCGTTCGGCATCTTCAAAGGCAAATAGGCCGCGGCAGCGTGAGCACACCGCAGTTCGGTCCGACGGAATCCGCTCGTCGGCCCGCCGACCGCGAGCGAGCGTGTCTCGTCAAACGGGGACCTGCATGTCGATGGTGATGAGGCTTCATCGCCGAGGGCAAATGCGGGTGGTCATCGTCCGATAATAATCCTAGCCAACATACTTCCTCAGCGCCCAGGCGCTTGCTGAGCGTAACGTGTGCATTCCACCCCGGAATCTGCCGATATCCTCCCCGTGAGCACTCTCGAAGCGCCACCAGCGGCCGTGCAATCCACACGCGCCGGGCACAGACACCCGATCCGCCGGCGCAGCGCGCTGCCCACATCGTTCCGTTGGCTGACACGAGCGCGGCGCATTCTGCTCGCGCTCGGCGCCGTCTGGGTCATCAACGTCCTCGACCTCGGGTACACGCTCCTGGAATCGTTTCACAGCGGGTTCATCGAGCTGAATCCGGTCGCGGCAAAGCTGATCGGAGGATCGTCGGCGGCACTCGTCGGCTACAAGTTGGCCCTGCTGCTGATCAGCTCGACCATCCTGCTGGTCTACCGTCGGCACCGGGTGGCCGAACTCGGCTGCTGGCTCCTGCTGGCCGTCTACCTGCACGTCGCGATCTGCTGGTGGTACTACTACGAACAGCGGCTGATGAGCTTCGATGATCCCGCCGTCAACGTCGACCCGATCATCGGCTGCTGCCTGCAACTGCCGGGCTGACGCCGAGCCGGCGGCGACACATCGCGCCAACCTCGCGTATACTGACGCTTCCTGGCACGGCGGCGCGGCTGAACGCCCGCCCCCCGGGCAATACGTGGTGCGATCCCCGATGGAAGCGACCTCCGAACAACCCCAATCAACATCATTGATCTACCGACCACCGCGAAGCTGGATCCGCTGGACCGCCGTCGTGCTGGCGTTGGCGGGGTGGTGGTTCAGTCTCGACCTGGTCAAGCTGAGCTTGGGCCTGGCGGCCAGCATACCCTGGTTGCAGGCCGAGTGCGGAGCCGCCGCCGACCCTTCCGAAACCTTCGACTGCCAGTCGGTGCTCAATTCGAGCTGGGCGTCGATCCCGCTCAGCAACCGGCCGGGGGCCACGCGTATCCCGGTCGCCACGTTCGGCATGGGCTATTTCGCGTTTGTCGGATTGTGGTATCTCTTTGTGGGGCCGCCGACGCGCAGCCGCTGGGCCTGGCACCTGCTGATCACCGTGGTCGTCGGCTGCGGGGCGCTGATTTCGCTCCTGATGATTCACGTGATGGGCAACGTGCTTCACAAATGGTGCCTGGGCTGCGTTGCGACCCACGCGCTCAACGGGGGGCTGCTGCTGCTGACGATCATCGCGTTTCCGTGGAGGCGCGAACGCGAGAACCTCGCCCCGCATCCGCGCGGCAGACTGGCGCTCGCGACACTGACGGCGGGCACGTTCCTCTTCCTGCTGCATCCGACGATCACGCTCGTCCTGCTGGCCGGCAATTCGGCCAGCCGCTGCCAACAGGCCTATGTGAACATCGTCGATGATCCGGAATACGTCCGCTGGCAGTACCAGCGGCAGCCGCTGCAGACCCTGCTCACCGACCAGCAGCCCATCCACGCCGGCAACCCCGCCGCACCTAACACCGTGGTCGTCTTCATCGACTACCAATGCCCGGCGTGCAAGTCGGCGTACGACACGCTGAGCACCGTCATGGAAGAGCACGCCGGAGCCCTGCGCGTGAGCTACCGCCACTTCCCGCTCGACCGGTCGTGCAACGACGGCGTGCAGCGCAGCGCGCATCCGGCGGCGTGCGGGGCATCGCTGGCGGCCGAGGCGGCCCGGGTCGTGGGCGGATCGGAGGGGTTCCTGAAGATGCGCGACCTGCTATATGAACGGCTCAACGAGCTCGAAAACGCGCCTTACCCCCGCTGGGCCGCCGAGCTGGGACTCGATGACACCGCATTCTCGAAAGCGCTCGACTCGGAGGAAGTGGCCCACCGCGTTCAGGAGGACATCGAGTTGGGCAAGCAGCTCGGTGTCGAGGCGATCCCGGTACTCTTCCTCAACGGCCGCCGGCTCCATCACTGGAGCAAGCCGGAAACCTGGCAGGCGCTGCTGGAAGCGGACGGTCCTTCGCGGACCGGCGAAGCCACGGCGCCGTAGTCATCACCGCGACCCGCCGGTTACAGCAACATCTCGAGCTCGATCTCGTCGCGCACGGGGATGCCATCGATGCCGACCGCCGGAATCTCCGGCTTGAGCCGCCGCGATTCTTCGAGCGCGTCGCGGTGAATGGCGACCAGCCGCCAGCCGCGCTTCTGGTAAAAGCCCAGCGCCGCGAGGTTGTCGTTGGTCGTGATCAGCCACATCCGCCGGCAGCCGGCCGCCTGTGCCGCCTCTTTTGCCGCGTCAAGCAGACTCGACCCGATCCACATGCCCTCGCGCAGGCTGTTCAACGAGACGACCTCGCACTGGTCGTCTTCAACGTGATACGTCAACAGTCCGACCGGCCGGTTGTCGACCTCCGCGATGAATCCCGGCAAGCGGTCGGTGTCACCGGGCAGGTTAAAACCGGCCAGTGGTGGGCGGGTTAATACCGGCCAG
>CAZDTB010000131.1:0-10470 GCA_964508075.1 uncultured Planctomycetales bacterium | reverse complement strand
TATGCCACAGAAGACGACCTTTATCTACTACCCCTGTGAGAAATGCGGGCTAACATACCGGGGACGCTTCGGCGGAGAGACAGCTGGGGCAAACCGAGGAAAAAGGGGCGGGCGAGCCGAGCATGGGCATTGGCGGGACTCGGCTCGCCCTTCATCAGGGGAACGGAGGATCATTGGAAAACAAGGCTCGTAACCGGCCCGCCCGGCAGCGTCTTCCCTTGCCGTGCGAAGCCTCCCATCCCTGAGCGAGCTACGAGCCTCGCTCCCTAGCACAGAGGCACATCCTGATCGACGGGGGCTGCATCAGCCGTGGCGCTTCCAAAGCTCTGCCCGCGGTCGAGTCACATGTGCGGTTTAGCACTCCTTTGAGGCTGGTCGATCGGCGACGAGGGCAACTCCTTGGGCGCCCGGCGCGAGCTCTGTCATCGCATCGACCAATCCCCAGGCCAACAGTTCGTTGCGGACCAATTCGCGAATCAACGATTTTGAGACCACGCTGTATTCCAACGCCAGCACGCGGCGCTCGATCTCGCCGGCCAGTATCCGGGCGACGGCGTGAGTGAGCCCGTGGCGACCTTCGAGTGTTGCGGCAACGGCAGCCTTTCGCCAAGGTGCCAGCGCGTAGTGCGACTTGTTTACGTCGAAGACCGACAATCCTCGTCGTTGGCTTGCCCGGCGCCGGCGATGCAGCACCAAGTGCTGCGCCACGTCCTCCATTCCGGTCTCCACCAAGGCGGTGCGGAGACAGCGGAAGATGTAGTCGCTGGACGGGGGCGCAGCGGCAGACCAGTCGCGGAGGTGCAGGGCCACGGCACCGGCCAAAGCGTCAGCCAGACGCAGGTCGCGATTGCAGGCTTTCATGGCGGCAGCCAGACAGCGGCGCGGCTTGGGCGGCTCGAACCGTTCGAGCTGGCCTTCGCGTTTGGCGATCATGATGCGTGGCCTGCTTCTCATGTTTTGCCGCCGGCTTCCTCGAACAGATTCTGCTGGCCGGGAATATCTTCAGCCGCCGCGTCGATCAGCTCTTGGGCCTCGTCGATGAACTCGCCGACGTCCTCAAACTGGCGGTACACGCTGGCGAAACGTACATATGCGACCTTGTCCACGCGTCTCAGGACCACGGCGAGCCGCTCGCCGATCGTCTGGCTGGAGACTTCCTTTTCAAAGTTCGTGACGAGGTATTCTTCGACCTCGTCGACAATCTGATCGATCCGTTCGGAAGAAATCGCGCGTTTGTACGCGGATTGTCGAATCGCCTCGCGGATCTTGCTTCGGTCGTACGGGACGCGGGACAGGTCGCGTTTGATAACCGAGAGTTTGACTTTCTCCTCTGCTCGCTCGTAGGTCGTGTAGCGTCGATTGCAGGCTAGGCATTGCCGCCGTCGCCGCGTGGACCTGCCCCCCTCGGTCGCCCGGGAGTCGATGACCTTGTCGTTGTCGGCATTGCAAAAGGGACAACGCATGCGACCGCGTCTTGCCAGCTCTAAGGCCATGCGCTGGCGGTCTTGAAGACGACATACCCAACCTGGGCGGTGCCACCGCGCCCTCGACTCGCTTGGCGGCTTCTCCACAATCCCTTGTAACAATCGGAATAGTAAACCACAATATAGTGGGTGTCAACCAAATTCCGGGGCCAAATGGACATAAATCTGCCCCCGCTGTATAAGCGGCTCATGCCGTTAGCGCTGGCCGAATACAGCTACGGGGGGGTGCGTCTGCTGGGAAGGTCGCTTGCCGGCGAAGAGAGCTTCGTGGTGGCGCCGGAGCTGAACCTGGCGTTTGACGTGGGGCGTGCGCCGCGCGAGGTGGTGGCGGTGGACCACGTGCTGCTCACGCACGGGCACATGGACCACGCTGCGGGAATTGCGTACTACTTCGCGCAACGGATGTTCGTTGACAACGATCCCGGGCATTTGTACCTGCCGGCGGGGTTGGTGGAGCCGGCGCGGCAGTTGCTGAGGGTCTGGGCGGATATCGACGGGCACGAACCCCCGGCCAACATCCACGCCGCCCTGCCCGGCGAAGATATCGTTCTGCGCCGTGACCTGATCGTGCGGCCCTTTGAGGTGAATCACCCCTGCCGCCGGCACGATCGGACGGTGGTGCACGGGCTGGGCTACGCCGCGATCGAGGTGCGGCGCAAGCTCAAGGACGAGTATCACGGTCTGACCGGCCCGCAACTGGTGGAGCTGAAGCAGCAGGGCGTCGAGATCACCCGCCGGGTGGAGTTGCCGCTGATTACCTATTGCGGTGACACGGCACCGGGGGACTTCCTGGATCTCGATCACGTTCGCAACGCGAAGATTCTGCTGCTGGAGTGCACATTCGTGGAGCCCGATCATCTGGATCGGGCCCGGGCGGGTTACCACACGCACGTCAGCGATCTGCCGGGATTGCTCCCGCGACTGAATAACGACCGCATTCTGCTGATACACCTGTCGCGTCGATCGGCGTTCGCCGAAGCGCGCAGCCTGATGCAGCGGGAGCTGGGGCCCGAGGCGGAAGAGCGGGTCAGCTTCCTGATGGATGCGCGTTACCGTCGACGCCGCGGGCCGCGTCGCGGACCGGAGCGTGAGGAGCAGACGCGACCGGAATGATCTGCACGATTTCCAGCACGGCGGGTTTGCCCGAGTCTTCGGTGGACGGGGCACGGGTCGGCAAGCGGCCCATGGCACCTGGTTCCGGGGCGGGATGCGCCTTTTCGGTCTTATTGCTGTTGGGATGCACACTGGTTGGCTGTGCGGCCTCTTCGCCGACGCGCCTGACGCGGCTGCGTGAGGTGGAGGCGGCCGCCCGGCCGTTGCTGGAGATGCGGCCCGGCGCGAACTGGACGGCGTGTTACAACCGCTTGCTGGAGCTGGGTCCGGCGAGCGTCGAGTACGTTGTCTCACGGCCGATCATGCAGCGGGTGGCTGCCCCGGACGACCTGGGCGTTATGCTGCACACGTCGTTGCTGCGGCTGCTGGCCAACCCGCGGACGGCACCGCGGCTAAGCGTGAACAGCTTCGAAACCACACTCGATGTGCTGCATTTCAATCCGAAGGTACGCGGACGGGCGTTGGGCGAGGTACGTATGCCGACGGCGCGCATGCCGGCGGCGTGGCACGACCTTTATCCGGCTGACTTCAACCAGGCCTTGGCACGCGAGATCGACGTGGAGGGCGACCGGAGGATCATGCTGGGCTGGTGGCGGGCACGGGGGGGCGAGGTCGCGACGTCGCTTGCCCGGCGGCGCTTGCGGCCGCGGGCCGATCACCTCTGGGCGGTTCTGTCACGGCGGTACGCCGACGTGTGGACGTACGAGGCGCGGCCGGCGGTCTTTCTGTGTTCACAGCCGCCAGGACGCGCGGCGCTGTTTCACGGCGTGACCTACGATTACAATCTGATCCGGGCGGTGTGCATCTGGTTGGGGGCGTCTGAGTTGCCGGGCACGCAAGGGAAGCTGATTGAACTGGTAGCTCATCCGTCGGAGGTCGTGGCATACAACGCCCGCTTCGCTCTGCGGCACAGCTCGGATCCTCGCATCCGCGAGGTTCTGGAGCGGTATAAGGAGCCAAGCAATCGTGCGGCTCCGGCGGAGGTGCATACTTCAGCGGCTGCGGGCCTGCCGCAGCGGAAGGATACACGCCGGGCGTGCTTCTCGCGTGGTTCATGTGGAGAGCAAGGGAGTGCGACGCATGAAGTGGCTCAAGTTCGCAGTCGCCTGCGCGTTCGTGATCGCGATCGCGACGTTTACGGCGGTCCGTTTCGGCGGGATTGAAGCCCGCCGACTTCGGGCCGAGGTTGACCAGCTCGAGCAGGAGCGGCAGCGGCTGCTCGATTACGCTCGACGACTGGGCACTTCCAGGCGAGTGGCGCAGGTCGACGTGGTCAAGCAGCGGGTCAACGACCGCGGCGAGACGGTCAGCACGTTGCTTTGGCAGGAGATCGGCCGCGAGGGCACGCTCGGAAAGCCGCTGGCGGTAGAGGCCGTCGGCGAGCTGGTGTACTTCGAGTCGCTGGTCATCAAGTTCCAGACGCACTTCGTCGGCGAGGGGGACCCGCAACGCGGGACCAGCCTGGCGATGTTTCGCCGCATCTTCGGCGAGTGCCAGGCGCCGGACTCAGTCCCCGAGTTGGATCGCCGGGCGCGTCCACCGCTGGGCCGGGCGGAGTGGGACGATCCGTTGCAGGCCGAGCTGTGGCAACGGTTCTGGGAAATGGTCGACGATCCCCAGTTGGCGGAGGAGTATGGGGTGCGCGTGGCGCAGTGCGAAGCGCCGGCGGTGCCCTTGCAGGCCGGGCAGGTTTGGGAGCTGACTCTCGATGCCGCGGGCGGGCTGAACCTTCGGCGAATCGCCGATGGTGCGGGGGCGGCGAGGTCGGTCGTACCGGAAATCACTCGACAGATGCCGTGAACTGAGCAGTAGCTGGCGCGCGGCGTTAGTGGCGCGCAAAAAAGTCGGGCGGAAGCCGGTGGGCGCCGGGGGGAAACGCCGCAGCCGGGCAAGCCGCCCGTGACTCAAGTATTCAAGCTCTTTCGCTGACCCTCATTCGGCGCGTCGCATTAATGCTACCCGAATAAGACTGGAAAGCAAGCGATATCCGGCAAAAAGATTGTAACATGTTGGCACGGCTATGGTTGCGATGGGTTTCGAATTCCTGGCCGACACTTGTGAAAGTACTGTTGCTGGCCGCCCATCGGGGGGCAGGGTGCTCGGCGGCCTGTCTTTCACTGTCGGCGATCTGACTCTAAGATGGTGGTTGTGGGGTATTGTGGCGGCGCCGGTCGTGCGACGCTTGCCCCCGTCTGTTCCGGAGGTTGGCTGCGGTGCTGAAGTTTGCGTGCTATCCGGAAGGGGGCGAGGGTCAGCTCCCCGATTTGCGCGGGGCATACGCGGTCGGCATCGATGGCGTGCCCATGCGCGGTGACCTGCACGTCAACGGCTGCACGATTACATGCGAGTCGCGCAATCAGGAGGCGCTGGCGATCTCCGTGCTCTGGCCGGTCGAGGGCCACGGCCGGCTGCAACTCCAGACCACGCGCCTGCCGACGCGCGAGCAATCCTACAACCTGCATGTCGAGCTCGTTCGGGAGCGCTTGATGCGCATACTGACGAAGCGGGAGGAATGGGGGTTATTCGATTACCCCGGGGTGGAAGCTGTTTCCGCAATGATCGACCGGGCGCGCGAGCTGTTCATCGAATCCTTGCAGAAGTGCGAGGATCCGCCGGCGGCAGCTCGGCTGGCGGACCGCGCGCTGAGCCTGGCCTTGGACGCCTCGGAGGAGCTGTGCCGCTTCCACGCGTCGGTGTTCGTTGGTCGCCGACGCCAGGCCGGCGGGTTCGCGCGGGGCTTTTTGGGCGTCTCGCTGCCCCCCGGCACGCCGCCGAAAGCGCTGGTCAAGGGCTTTTCGGATGTTTTCGACTTTGTGCAGATTCCGTTTGTGTGGCGTGACATCCAGCAGGATGAGCGCAACTCGGATTATTCAGCGGTCGACACGTGGGTGAAGGCGGGTGCCAAGGCCGGGCTGACGGTGCGTGGCGGGCCGGTGCTGAATTTCGGCGTGCAGTCGGTTCCGGACTGGATGTACGTTCGGGAGAACGAGTACGAAGCGATCGCCGCCTTTGCGCGCGAGCACGTTCGTCGGACGGTTCAGCGTTACGCGGGGCAGATCGGCACGTGGGTCGTCGCGAGCGGGCTGCACGCGGACAATGTCTTCTCGTTTAGTTTCGAGCACATCATTGACCTGACGCGGATGGCGGCGAACGTCACCAAGCAGGCCGCCCCGCGGTCACAGGTGGTGCTCGATCTGACCCAGCCCTGGGGCGAGTACTTCGCCCGCAACCAGCGCACGGCGCCACCGATGCTGTACGCCGAGATGGTATCGCAGAGCGGGATCAATTTCGACGCTCTCGGTGTGCAGCTGGTGTTTGGTCTGGACAGTGAGGGCTTTCACCTGCGCGACATGCTGCAGATCAGCGGGCTGATCGATCGACTCGCCAATCTGGGCAAGCCGTTGCACGTGACGGCGGTCGCGGTTCCTTCGGATGGGTCTACCGCCGGTGTCACGGACGAGGCCTGGTCCGAAGAGCGCCAGGCCGACTGGTTCGCCAACTTCTGTGAGGTGGCGCTCTCGAAGCCGTACGTGGAATCTGTCTGCCTGCAAACGCTGACCGACGGCGTGTGCACGGGTGTCCCGACTGGGGGGGTGCTGCGGGCGGACCTCAGGCCGAAGCGGGCCTTCAAACGTCTGGCCAAAGTGCGGCAGAACTTGCTCAGTGGGAAGGGGGAATGAGGCTCGCGACGAGCGGCTCACCGGTGATGTTGACGCCGCCGCGCGTGGTCTGGCGGTCGGCGGTCGGTGTGGGGGTCATGCTACTGATACTGCAGTTTCTGACGGTGGGGCGTTCCGCGCCGCGCGAATCGCTGGGGATTGTGCCCGAGCAGGCGCGGCTGCGCCTGGATCCGAACGTCGCCACGCGGGAAGAGCTGATGTTGCTGCCGAGGATCGGGCCGGCGTTGGCGGATGCGATTGTGGCATACCGCGAATCGCGGCGTCCGGGGCCGGCCTTCCTTTGCGCTGAGGATTTGGAGAGCGTGCATCGCATCGGGCCGGCGACGGTTGCGCAACTGGGCCCGTTGCTGTTTTTCCGGGCTGACCGTTCTGAGGCTGCTGAGGTGGAGGTGCGCGCGCCGTGAGCGTTCCGCCGATTCCGGTTGTGTTCGAGCCGATCTTCAAGGCCAAGCCCTGGGGCGGACGAGAGCTGGCGCGCTTGTTCGACAAGCCGCTGCCGGCCGACGTACCGATCGGGGAATCGTGGGAGTTGGCGGACCTGCCGGGCAACGAATCACGCGTGGCGCGGGGGCCGCTGGCGGGCAAGAAGCTGGGCGAGTTGATTGAGATCTGGGGGCGCGACTTGCTCGGCGACGCCGCGCTGATCGACGGCCGTTTCCCGCTGCTGATCAAGTTTCTCGACGCGCGTGAGCGGCTGAGCGTGCAGGTGCACCCGCGTCCGCGCGGAGATTCTTCGGAATCGGAGCAGGTGGGCGTGAAGCACGAGGCGTGGTATGTGATCGACGCCGAGCCCGGGGCGGTGTTGTATCTTGGCTTGAAGCCGGGGGTCGGGCCGGAGGACGTCCGCGCGGCAGGCTCGACGCCGGCGCTGGCCGAGCTGCACGAACTCAGGCCGGGCGAGCCGGGCCGCTGCTACTATCTGCCGAGCGGCATCCCGCACGCCTTAGGCGCGGGGCTCGTGGTTGCCGAAGTGCAGACGCCATCGGATGTTACGTATCGGCTGTATGACTGGGGGCGGGTCGGTCTGAACGGCAAGCCGCGCGAGCTGCACGTCGAGCAGGCGCTGGCCAACATTCGCTACGACATCCCCGAGCGGGAGATTGTGCAACCGCGCTCGCAATCGGCCGACGTACGCGAGGGCCGTGGCCGCCTCATCACCTGCGAACGGTTTGTAATCGACCATGTGCAGCTAGGTGCGGGGAGCGTGCCCAAGCTGCCGGTTAGTGAGATGACGGTCTGGATCGTCCTCACTGGCAGCGGCGCGCTTGTGTGTGAGCATGGCCGCTGCGACTTCAGCTCCGGCGATGTGGCCTTGATTCCCGCGGACTCGGCGGATATCCGCGTCGAGCTTGCGACGGCGTGCGAGTTGCTCGAGGTGAAGGTTCCCAGTCCGGGCAGTTCGTCGGGCGGCGCAGCGCGATGAATAAAGAGGAACTAGCGTCCGCCGGGTTTGAGATGGAGACCAAGGCCTACGCGCGCCTGGTACGCTTCGTCGAGCTGTTGTTGCGCGAGAACCAGCGGTTGAACCTGACGGCGATTCGGGACGCCGACGAAGTTTGGCGGCTGCACGTCTGCGAAAGTCTGGCGTTGCTGCCGCTCGTTGGCGAGTCGCGAGCGCGGCGCTTGCTGGACTTGGGGACGGGGGGTGGGATTCCCGGCATTCCGCTGGCGTGCGTTTGCGATGATCTGGAAGTGACGCTGCTCGACGCGACGCGGAAGAAGCTCGACGCCGTCGAGCGAATCGTCGCCGAGCTCGAGTTGTCGGGTGTTGAGACGCTCTGGGGCCGGGCCGAGACATTGGCGCATGACCAGGCATATCGCGCGCAGTTCGATGTCGTGACGGCCCGCGCCGTGGCGAAGCTGCCCACGCTGGTGGAATACGCCGCCGGCTTCGTGCGACCCGGCGGGCACTGCTGGTTTGCCAAGTCGGTCGATGCCGTGGAGCGCGAGGTGGAACAGGCCCGTCGGGCGGCGGGGCAGTGCGCACTGCGATATGTCAAGACACATCGGTTCACATTGCCCGGTGGCCACGGTGAACGGGCGATCGTTGTCTATGAGAAGCATGGTTGCTTGGGCACGGATCTCCCGCGCTCGCAAGGGCGCCCGCGACGCAAGCCGCTGTAGCTTGGTGCGTTCTACGACGTAGAATGTCGGCAATGCTCGAACGAGTTCGGATAGTCCTGGTTCGTCCGATCCGGCCCGGGAACGTGGGGGCGGTGTGCCGGGTGATGGTGAATATGGGGTTGTCCGAGCTGGTGCTGGTGTCGCCGGAGTGTGAGCTCGACGATCCGCAGGCGGAGGGTTTTGCCGCGCGGGCAAAGCCGTTGCTGAAGCGGGCCCGGGTTGTGGATTCGATCGCGGCGGCGCTTGAAGGCTGTGTCAAGACGTTCGCGGCGTCGGGCAAGGGCGGGATGTATCGCCGACAGGCCGGCGTGACGGTCGCAGCCGGCGCGGAATTGGCGCTGGAAGCGGCGACGACGGGGCCGGTGGCAATCGCGTTCGGGCCGGAGGATCGCGGGCTGGTCATGCGGGAGCTGCTCGAGTTCGATCGCGTGATCGAGATAGCCGCCGATCCCGAATACCCCGTGCTGAATCTGGCGGCGGCAGTGACGGTGACATGCTACGAGCTGCGGCAGGCGTGGCTGCGGGCGAACGGGCGCTTGTCGGCGATGCTGAATGATGAACCGCTGGCCACCGACGAGCGCAAGCGCACCCTGTACGCGAAGCTCTTCGAGGCGCTTGAGGAAATCGGTTTCTTCGGCGGTCAGCAGAACCCGGACCACCTGAAATTCGCGCTGCGGCGGATCTTCGGCCGGGTCGACCTGACGGTGAACGAGGTCGACATCCTGATCGGGATGACGCAGCAGATTCGCTGGTATGTGGATCGGCATCCGGGACCGGACAGACCCACCGCTTAGCGTTTTTTGATGCGTGGAATGATGGATAATGCGAGGGGTAGCCCACCTCCTTAGAGGTGGGGGACACGAACAGGGCTTCGATTCGCGTTCCCCACGGCTAAAGCCAGGGGCCACCCATCTGATTGAGTTTCCTGATCAAGTTCACCGGTGCCAGAATCGTGGTAGGATTCACGGGTGGATATGGCACCGTCGTATGGGGAGTGGTGCGATGTTGTACGTTAACCGGCGGAGACGGGTCAGGCTGACGGTCGGAGTCGTCGGGTGCGCCTGGCTGGCGGCGTCAAGTGCCTGGGCGCAGTCGGCGGCGACGCTACGCGAGTTGAACAAGCTGCACGAACGGATGGCCGACCTTGACAAGGTGCTCACCGCGAAAGACGCGAAGCAGGCCGCGAATCGGCTGGCGGAGTGGAAGCTGGCGCCCGAGAAGCTCTCGCCCGGGGATCGCGCCCGGCTGGGACGTGTCGAGGTTTACATCGCGTTGGCCGGAGGGGATGCGAAAGCCGGACTCGAGCGCGCCCAGTCGCTGCTGGGCGAGTTTTCCGACGACCCGGCAGCGTGTGAAGCGGCCTACCTGGCGGCGTGTGCGGCGGGGGATGCAAAACTGGGCTCTGACATGCTCAAACAGCTTGCCAAGGATGCCAAAGGCGACCGTCGCCGACAACTTTCGCAACGCCGACGTTGGATCCGCGGGGTCGGCAAGCAAGCGCCCGAGGTCGAGATTCGCGCGGAGGACATGACCGGTTTCAGAACGACGCGGCGGGGTGATCGGGTGTTGCTGATCGATTTCTGGAACGTCTTGCAGACGCGGGAGGATGATACCAGCGAGGCGTTACGGGCTTTGCACGAGGAGTATCAGCACAGCCTGCACGTCGATTTCGTGGGGGTGAACGCGGACGCCGAGGCCCAGGTGCCGGAGGCCAAGGAGTTCGCGAAGGAAAGCGGGTATGTGTGGAAGCAACGCTATGAGTACGCCGCGACGAATGCGCCGATCACGCATCAGGCGTTTCGGGCGGGCACGCCGCCGTGGCAGGTCCTGATCGACACGTTTGGGTACGTTCGCGCGGTCGGGTCGGTGCGCGAGCCGGGGTTCCAGTACGCGCTGCGGGCCGCGATTGCCGAGGCGCGGCGTGATTTCGAGGTCGTACTGCCGCGAACGCGCGACGGCCAACAGCCCGAGCGGGCCAGTGCGAAGATCGAGCCGAAAACGAAGACAGCGGTACAGCCCGAACGCGAGTTGCCAAGCAACCCCGACGCGGCCGCCAAGCTCACTCTGGC
>CAZDTB010000130.1:9699-10529 GCA_964508075.1 uncultured Planctomycetales bacterium | reverse complement strand
GGCGACCACGGCCGCCGACAGGCAGACACACAGCAGCGCGACAACAGCTCGGTTCAAGCTCTTCGTCATGACGCTTCTCCCTCAATCAGGTGCCGCCAAGGCCAGGATATGGCGGGATCGTCCCGCGCGCTTACTTTACCCCACCAGCCCCCGCGGGAGCAACCCCAATTCAGCGAGCGGAGCCGCCCGCCGACCATCTTGCCGCTATTTCTCGACGGTGATCCGCGGCGCCGGGCCGAGATCGAGCGGCGGACGCTCGCTGGCGCGCGTTTCCAGCTTGGGTGCCGGCGCCCCACTGTTCGTCGCCAACGCCGCCAGTGCTGCCGGCATCAGCCAGACCCAGTTCGTCGCCGCCCCGGGCATGCTGATAACGAGCGTCGCGGCACAGACTACCAGCAGGCCCCCGATCAACTGGTGCACCTGTGGCCGCTGCCCCCGAATCAGCACCAGCGCCACCAGCAACGCCAGCAGCCCGACCACGATCTTCGCAGTGCGGCGAACCAGGGTCCAATGGTCGCTTGGCTGTTCCACCGCCCACAGGTCCCAAACGCCGACCACGGGCGCAGTCGGCTCCACCTCCGGCTTCCAGGTCGCTTCCAAGACCGTGCGCAACGATGCGCACATCCGCGCCACGTGGGCTTCCTGCGCCAGCGCTGCGCGGTACTCATCTTGCAGCACCTCGCGCGCCTCCCCCGTCGCCACCACGTCCCGGTACCTGACTGCCCTGGCGTCCACTCCGTTCGGCAGCGCCGGTTGCACGGAAGCCGAATCCAGCCGCAACTCGTCACGGTTGAGCAACGGTCTCCAGATCCGCTTCTTGATGAACATCG
>CAZDTB010000130.1:6066-9689 GCA_964508075.1 uncultured Planctomycetales bacterium | reverse complement strand
CGCCGTGGTCGTCGCCAAACAAATGGCGGGTTCGATGAACATCGGCTCGATCGTTTCTCTCGGCCGACGATGTTCGATCACCGGGGTGCCATCGTCGGACAGCCGGGCCGCATATGACGGCGTTATTCCCGCCTCGCGCAGGGCCCCGTCGGCCCGCGGCAACGCCGGCGCCACCAGCGCGGTCATACCGACGACCGCCGCTGCCGCCCCACCCACCAAACCGATCGTGGCTCCGAGCGCCTGCCATCCGCGCCGGAAGAAATACGCCAGCATCACCGGCAGTGCCAGCCACGCCCACGGCCATGCCAGTCCAGCCAGCACCAGCGCCAAAACCGACAGCAACCCGCCGACGCCCGGCACGGTCACAAACGCGATGCTCCACGCCAGCAGCACGGTCGGGAGCATGATCTCGGGCCGGGCCAGGCACTCCAGCACGCCGGGAAAGACGCACGCAACCACAACCAGCATCTGCCCCAAGGCAACCGAGTGCATCCGGTGCCCGATCCCCGCCAGCGCACTCAACAAAAGCACGAGCAGCAGCGCGTTTGCCAACCGCACCGCCGTCATGTTCACTACCTCTACTGGCGGCCCGTAGGTCGTTTCCACCAGCTTCATCGCACCGGCATGCAACAGATACAGCAGCGGGCTGCGGGCATCATGGCCGAGCGCGTCGCCGTACGGCAGCTTCCCGGTCTCAGCCGTGTAAATCCCGCCGATCAATCCGTCGCGCGACCCGTCCGAGAGGGGCGCGTTCGCGAGGTGTGCTCCTGCGACGAACAGTCCCGCGACGATCAACACGAACATCGCCCGTTGTGAGACATTCGGCCCCAGGGCCGGCACGGTCTTCGCCAGCAGCAGTCGCAGCCCGCGCACGAGCCAGTACAGCGCAGCCACGCTCAGCAGAAAATAGGTCCACCACTGCACGGTCGGCCCCGCCGGATCATCCTGAATCCCGCCGAGGCTGCTCCGCAGCAGCAACAGCAGCGCTGTCAGCGCCAACATCAGTCCGGCCAGGCTGTGCCACGACGGCCGCGGCTTGACTTGCAGCGTCAGCACCAGAATCACGACCACCGCGATCCAGGCGAGCGTCGGCCCGCTCAGCTCCGGTAGGAGATCCGACCATACCCCGGCCGGCGGTGTGCCCTCGGCAATCGTGCCCACATTGCCCCGTCGCAACGCCTTCGATGGTGCCAGAGCGTCTGACCACCGCAGAGCGTCCTGTGCTTGGTCTAACGCCTCAGGTGCGTCGCGGATCTGTGGGGCCGGTGCCCGCGCAGTTTCCTGGGCCGGCGCTTCGGCCGGCAGCAGCACCGCCCCACAGACCAGCAACACAGCCCATGCACCGAAGGATTTCGCGGCAATCATAATCGCATCCCGACTTGTGAGGGGCTTCCGAAGACTCCCATAAGACCACGCCACCTCTTCCTCCGACAGCCAACGTGATCGTAACATGCTGCGGCCGATACGCCTAGCGCCCGCCGCACCCGCTGCCCTTTCTATACGCTCAGCCCTACGCCTGGATGCGGTGGCCGGGCGTGCGCGACGGCGCGTCTCGCCCCGTCGTCCCGGGCTGAATTCGCTCGGCAGGCTCGGATGTTCCGGGCAAACGTGTGCGGCGAGTACAAAACGACAGAACGCAGGAGAGGCTTCGCACGGTCGAGGCTCTGATACGGACCTCCCGGGCGTCGGTGATCCGGCCGGTGAATCACGGCGTTGTCGTGTCGCTGGGCGGACGCTGCCGGGCAAGATGCAGGGCTTGACGGGCGGCGGCGAAATCGGGTTGCAGGCGCAACGCTTCCTCGTAGGCGTGGATCGCCTCGGCTCTGTCACCCCTGCGGAGCAGCGCATTTCCCAGGTTGTAGTGGATCACCGCGTCGTCCGGTGCGACGCCAAGAGCTTGGCGATACTGCTCGATGGCTTCGTCCAGCCGGCCGGCCCCGGCCAGACCGGCCCCCAGATTGACCCGTGCGTCGACGTACGTTGGCCGGGCTCGAATCGCGTTGCGGAAGCAATCCAACGCTTCAACGCCACGCCCCTCCCTGCGCAGAGCCACGCCCAGATCGTAATGCGCCTCCGCGTAATCGGCGTCCAGCCGCACGGCCGCGCCAAACTCTGTGATGGCTTCGGCTCGGCTGCCGACCCGATCAAGCAGCTTGCCCAAGCCGTAATGAACACGCGCGTTGTCGGGATGATCCTCCAGCAGATCGCGATAGAGCGCGATCGCTTCCCCGAAGCGACTTTGCAGGAACACCGCACGGGCGTGTTGCAGGCCCAATTCCACCACGTCCGGAAAGACCGCACGGAGCCGACGATAGATCGCCTCGGCCTCCGCATACCGTCCGATCTGGAGCAGATCCATCGCCTGGCTGACGGCGCCGAAATCAGCCGCGTGATCCTTCGGGTCTTCGCCGACCACTTCAAAACGATCGATTTCAGCGCTAGCCGCCGCCGCGACCGAGTCGCCGCCGACGTAGCCCAGTCCTTGCAGACGATCGAGCGTGGTCTGGTCCGGGTGCACGAGCGCGTCATCCGCCGCCACGGGCTCCGGAGAGTCGGCGATGAGCTTGCGAAGTTGCGCGCGCATCGCTGCCGTCTGTCCCGGCTCGCGAACCGCGAGGTTCTCCGTCTCGCCCGGGTCCGCGCGCACATCGTACAGCTCCGGGCGGGGAGCGTGGATATATTTCCAGCCGCTCGTTCGCAGGCACCGCAGAGCGGCCGTTCCGAGCACGATCTGTCCGCCCAGGGTTTCGCCGTAGGCCAGCAGGTCCACCTCAGTGGCACGGTTCACGATGTACGGGATCAGGCTGGCACCCTGAGACTTGGGCAGACCCGGTTCGACCTCCATGTTCAGAAAGTCCAGAATGGTCGGTGCAATGTCGACGTTCCGGACCTGCATTTGCATGACCCGCCCGGCCGGTATCCGCCCGGGGCAATGGAAGATCAGCGGCACGGACATCGTGGTGTCGTACACGTAGAAGATGTGCGTCTCTTCATCATGCTCGCCCAGACCTTCCCCGTGGTCGGCCGTCACCACCACCAACGTCTTCTCTTCCAGCCCTAGTCGCCGCAGTTCCGCCAGCAGGCGACCGACCTGCTCATCCGCAAAGGCGACCTCACCCACGTACGGATTGGCGGATTGCGTTCGAAATCGCGGCGGCGGCTCGTATGGGGCATGTGGATCGAAAAGGTGTACCCACAGGAAGAACTTCTCATCAGCCTGTCGGCGGATCCACTCGAGCGCCCCGTCGCACACCTCGTCAGCGGGGCGCTCGTGTCGGCGGCCCACGTCGTCGTACGTGTCGAAGCCCTGGTCGAGTCCGGTGTCGCGATTGACGACGAAGGCGGCCACGTATGCGGCCGTTCGGTAACCCATCTGCCTGAGAACCTCGGCCAGCGTCGCGTTGGCTGCGCTCAGCCGGTAACCCACGTTGTGACGCGCGCCGTGCACGAAAGGATAGACGGCGGTCAGGATGGTCGCGTGTGACGGCAATGTGCTCGGGGCGGCGGCGGTACATTGAGCAAAGCGCGTGCCGCCGGCGGCAAGCCGGTCGATGTTCGGCGTGGGATTGTCAGGATGTCCGTAACAACCCAGGTGGTCGGCGCGCGTCGTGTCAAGCGTGATC
>CAZDTB010000130.1:0-6056 GCA_964508075.1 uncultured Planctomycetales bacterium | reverse complement strand
GATCAGGAGTATGTCTGTGAATAGGGGCTGGGTGAAACCCGAGCCTGCGCCCAGAGACCATCGGGAACGCAGCGACAAGGCCCCCCACCCGGCTCCGACAAGCACCACAACTACCAGGAGGATGAGGGCGGCGATGCGGCCGCGCGGAGTCGCGTTCGACCCCGACGTCGTTCGATCCCGGCCGCGCTTGGGCTTGGATCGTTTCCGACTCACGGCACCGCCTCCCGAACAGGCACGCCGTCCGAACGGAAGGGCTGGTTAGCCTCGTAGAGGGCCAGCCGCCCGCGGATCGCCTCGGCAAGTTCGGTCCGCCCCTGCGACGCGGCAAGCTGAACGGCCGAGCGCGCCGTCCGCACCGCCTCGTCGAAGCGCTCTGCGCGAGCATACGCAGCCGCCAGCGTGTCAAGGCGGCCGACACTGCGCGGTCGGGGTTGCCGGCAGAGGGCTTCGGCGAGGCGCACGGCTTCGGGGCCGTCGTGGACGGTCGCGTCCGGACACGTCGCCAGCAGCCAGGCCAGGCGCGACGCCAACTCAGCGTGCTCGGGGAGCAGCGTGACCCCCTCCTGGAGCACGGCGACGGCCTCGCGGAAGCGCCCGCGCTCTTCGAGAGCCCGCGCGAGCTGGTCATGAACGTCCGCCCGGGCGGGCGCGAGGCGCGCGGCGTCGAACAGGTGTTCAACAGCTTCGTCCGGCCGGCCCAGGTGGGTCAGGGCTATGCCGAGGTTGTAATGCGCCGCCGGATTGGCGGAATCTGCGCGCAACGCGTGTTCGTATTGCACAACCGCCTCGGCCCACCGGCCCCCGCTCATCAGCGCCACCCCGAGGTTGTTACGGGCCTCGCTGTACGACGGATCGAGGCGAATCGCCCGCTGGTAGTGTGCGATGGCCTGGTCGAATCTGTTTTGGCGCGCCAAGGCGGCCCCCAGATTGTTATGCGCCTTGGCGAACCCGGGATCGATCCGGATCGCCTGGCGGAAGTGCGCGATCGCACTCTCCACGCGCCCCAGCGTCAACAGCGCCTTGCCAAGGTTGTTGTGCACCTTCGAGTCGTTCGGGTCCAGCCGCTGCGCCTGGGCGTATTGGTCCAGCGCCGCGTCGATCTCGCCAGTCATTTCCAGAGCCACGCCGAGATTGTTGCGGGCCTTTACGCTGTCCGGACTGAGTTCCAAAGCCCGGCGGTAGTGCGCGATGGCCTCCGTGATGCGACCCTGGGCTTTGCGGAGGCTACCCACGGCATTCTCCACCTCGGACGACTCCGGGTCGATCGCTGCCGCCGCCGTCAGCTCCATTTCCGCGCCGGCCAGATTCCCTTGCTCCAGCAACAGCAGGCCCAGCAGATAGCGAATCGCGTAGGATTCCGGGCTCCGCCTGGCCGCCGGCTCGAGCAGCGCAACGGCCTCCCCGAACCGGCCCTGGGCGGCCAGCTCGCTCGCCCGGAAGTGGTCTTCGGCCACGTGCATCATCTCTTTGGGATCCTTCCGCGCCTCGGGGGGCGGAGCCTTCCGCTGCGCGCTGCCGCCCGCCAGGTACCCGAGTGACCGCAGCGCTTCGAGCTGCGCTTCGGGCATGATCACCTGACCGCCCGGCCGTGCCTTCAGTTCGCGACGGAGCAGGTCCAACTCGGCTCGGAGTGCCGCCACGACTTCGGGCTGCTCCGTGACCCGGTTGCGCAGCTCGCCCGGATCCTCGCCGCGCTGATACAACTCGGCGTGCGGAACATCAATGTACTTCCAATGGTCGGTGGTCAAGGATTCCAGCCGGGCCCAGCCAAAGTGATCGAGGGCGTAGTCGCTGCGCGCGTACGAAGACCTGGCCGGCAGGTCATCCCCGGCCAACGTTCCTGCAAAGCTCCTGCCACTGATCGCGTTCGGGACGGACCAGCCGAGCAGTTCCAGTAGCGTCGGCAGGACGTCCACGAGGCTGACCACCGCCGCGACGCGCCGTCCCGCGGCAACCCGCGTCGGCAGCGACACAATCAGAGGCACCCGGATCGTCGAATCGTACAGAAGCACCCCGTGCGCCGACTCCCCGTGCTCGCCGAGCCCTTCCCCGTGGTCACCAGCTACCACGACGAGCGTTCGATCGACCAGCCCACACGCTTCCAGCCAGTTCACCAGGCGCCCCACTTGCGCGTCGGCAAAGGCAACTTCGCCATCGTAGGGGTCCGCCAAGCGCGATCGGAAGGGTTCCGGCGGCTGATAGGGCCCATGCGGATCGAAGAAGTGCACCCAGCAGAAAAACGGGCAGCTTGCATTCTTCGCCAGCCAGACCAATGCCCGGTCGCACACGACGTCCGCGGGGCGCTCCTGGTCGAATTCGATCACCCCCCTCGGCGAAGCCGTGAGCTCGTCGTCATAGATGTCAAAGCCGGCGTTAAGCCCGAACCGGTCGTCAAGCACCGAGGCGGCCACGAACGCCGCCGTCCGGTACCCCTGCGCCCGGCAGATCTCAGCCAGGGTCTCGACGTCGCCTGGCACGGCGGCCTGCCCGTTGTCCAGAATCCCCAGTTCCGCCGGGTACATCCCGGTCAACAAGCTGGCGTGGGAAGGCAGCGTCAGCGGGATCTGGGCAAACGCCGAGTCGAAGCACGTCCCCCCACGGGCCAAGCGGTCAAGAGTCGGGGTCGAAGCCGACTGGTAACCGTAGCAGCCCAGGCGATCGGCGCGGGTCGTATCGAGTGTGATCAGCAGGATGTTGGCCCCCGCCAACATGCCCGACGGGCCCGCGCCCCACAGCCGCCAGCCAAGCCCGCCCAGCACCAACAGCGCAAGGAAAGAGACGACGGCAAGCAGGCCCCGACGTCGGCGGAGCGGCGCGACGTATGCCGCCGATTGCGCTTGCGCGGTGCCTCCGCCCGGTTCCGAGGACCTCTGTCCGCCTTCGCGCTGCCCGCGGTTCACCTTGATCACGCTCCTGCGCCGCCCCGATTATAGGGAAGTGCAGCGCGCTGGAACAGCAACGGGCAACGTGCCCGAAACCACCGGGCGCGCCTCACAGCCAACCCACCGTGAACCGGAATGCCCCCGGCTGGCGCAACAACAAGCGAGGTCGCCCACCTCGGGCGACCTCGCAGTGAATGCACATGCAAGCTTCAACTCAAAGCGCGGTCGACTACCGCCGACGCAACAGCGCCAAGCCACCGAGCGCCAGCAACACCAGCGAAGCCGGCTCGGGTATCAGCACGAAACCGCCGTCCGAGCTGGTGGTGGCGATCCAATCGCCGCCCGGCGACCAGATCCGCAACGTCTCGGAGCTGCTGCTCATGACGTAGACGTTGCCGGCCGCGTCGAACGAAACGTCCTGCGCGTACCCGGACTGCGCCAGCGTTTCCAGCAGGACCGGATGATCAGGATCGCTGATGTCGATGATGTAGACCCCGTAGCCGCTGCGCGCTCCCAGCACGAGCAGGTCGAGCTCGTCGTGGATGTCGAGATTGCCGTAGGCAGCGCCCAGCAACGGCAGGTCATCATCCGCACCCGAGTTGTACACGGGCTCCGTACCGCCGTCCAGGAACCGCATCAGCGCCGGGCAGCTCGCGTTCTCGGTAAAACGGTATTGGGCGATCCACCAACTGCCGTCCTCGTCGCGAACCACGTCCGACCGCATGTTCAGGATGTGGTCCATGCCGTCCTGCGTCTGCTCGACGGGTTGGCCGTTGTAATCGGTCGCGCTCCCGACGTCGTAGCGGAGCACGCTTCCGGGCGTGCCACCCAGGTCAAGGTCCTCGTCCAGCGTGTACACCGTGGTGCCGTCCCCGGTGCCTTCAACCCACACGGAGGGAATACTGCCGTGGTTGTCGCACAGACCGGCGGTATCTCGGTTGTAGTTGCCCAGGACATTCGGCCAGGTGCCGCTCAGATCGCCGGGGGCCCGCCACAGGCCCGAATGCCCGTCCGACCAGTCGGCAACATAGACGTTGTTGTCTGGACCGACCGTGAGCTTGAAGGGGCTGGAGCTGCCTCCCGAGACCCAGTCGACGCCCCCGGTGTACTCGGTATCGCCCTGGCCGGTGATATCGGCCTGATCAGCGCTCATGGCATACAGACCCTCGCCCAGCGTCCGGCCGGAGATCGTGGTGCCCGCGGTGGCGTTGCTCCCGTAGATCCAGCCGAAATAGGGGCTGGCCGCGTTTCGGTTCACGGCAACGCCACGCGGCAGATAGTACTTGCTGGTGTTGTCGTCGTCATTGCTGATCTGCAACCAGCCCGGAGCCGCCGAGCTGGACACCCCAATGTCGAATCCGGTCCCACCGCCGATGCTGAACGTATGCGTGCCCTTGGCCAGCGCGCCCAGATCCAGCGGGGTATCGCCCCATCGGTCGATGACCACGCCGCCGGCATCCTGGTTGAGGATGAACGAGTAATCGCCGCCACCCAGATTCACTATCCCAGAGGCGTACGGCGTAGCCATTGCCGCCGATGACAGCAACCCCAGCACCGCCAGTGCTAATACCGCTTTAGTCCGCATGTCATTCTCCTCCTGCTGTATAGCTGAAATACCGAGTCAGACTCACTTGCGCAACCCGCGCGCGTAACAGACAGCTTTGACGTCACTCTCTTTTGCTGATCGTGGGACATGAGCTGCCAGAAACCGGCAGTCTCTCCTCCACGCGCATCTTTCTCTCCAAACTCAAGCTTCATCGTAACCCGACGACCGCCCGCACACAAGCGAAAACCGCTCCCGCCGGCCGATTATTTGCGTCTTCCGCGGACACCTCGCCGATCGCTGCCGGCCGTCAGCTCGCCCAAACGCGTTATCGGACGCCACACCGTCCTACGCCGAATCTTCCAACCAGCCTGCGCCTTACTACCCCCGCAACGCCATTCCGCGGGATCATCGTCGATTGGGCGGCTCAGCTCTCCTGCCGCTCGGGGACCCCTGAACATGGCGCTATGAGTCCCTGGAATGGTTTCAAGAACTCTCCGGCGGATGTCACTGGCAGCTTGCCGCCAATCCCGCAACGAACACAGGCGGACAGGCCGCCCGTAGCACCCGACTGTTCTTGAAACCGGTTTGGACTTGCCGGCCGAGGGACGTCACGGACGCGCAGTGAAGCGGGGCGGGGGATCGCTTGATCCGCCCGCCCCACAATCGTACCGCTCAAAGCCGCCCGTACTACGGGATCAGGAATGAGTCGGTCTGCGTCAGCGGCACGTACGTGTCGCCGATCGTCCCAATCACGCTGCGGGTCTGGTTGATGTAACCGTCGGTGCCAGGGCCGACGCAGCTGTAGATGTTGTCGTGGTGGATGCCGGCAATCGGCTTCCGCTCAAACGTTACGTGGTCGTCGACGAACAGAATGTTCTGGCCTTCGGTGTTGTGGTTCCGGCTGTTGTACGGACGCCATTCCTCGTTGCTGTACTTGATAATCTGCGTCGCGTCGTTGCCGGCCCAAGCGTCATTCGGGGGCTCAAGGAGGTTGAGCTCGTCCGGAATGCGGCCGCTGCCCACGGGATCCTCTCCTAGGGCGCGCGCCCAGAAGTAGGGACCCTTGTCGGCGCTGATCGGCATCCGCGTGTCCAGAGTCTCGCGCGGGCGCCCGCGGCGACCGAACGGGACCTGGTAGGCATAGCTCAGCTTGGTGTAGCTGGCGAAATCGAAGCGGTTCTTGCCCGGGCGCGCCGCCTCCTCGTCGCCGGTCGCGTCAGGCGAGGTATAGGGGCTGCGGTTCCGCATGTCGTCTTCTTCATCCGCCGAGCTGGGGCAGACGAACTGGCCGGCCGTTTGCTGGCCGCCGATAATCAGCAGGAACAGCGAGCGGCTCGGGTGGTTCGAGTCGTCCAGTTGATGGTCGTAGTTGACGCTCTCCGGCGCGGTGGGCCAGTGATAGTTTATCCCGAGCGTCCCCACGTAAGTCAGGTCGCAGGACGACGGCGGGCCGATGTCTATGGCACCGGCATTGAAGTAGTGCATCGGGAACCACTCTCGGTTGTCGTTGGCATAAATGTGCATGCCCTGACCGATCCCACGCAGGTTCGACGAGCAAACTGCCCGCTTGGCGAGTTCGCGCGCCCGAGACAGGCTGGGTAGCAGGATGGAGATCAGCAGCGCGATGA
>CAZDTB010000129.1:0-10545 GCA_964508075.1 uncultured Planctomycetales bacterium | reverse complement strand
CACGCCGGTGATAATGTGCGCAGCGCTGGACCGCTTGGTCGGCGCGAGCTTGTTCTTCAAGTGCGAGAACCTCCAGAAGGCCGGCGCGTTCAAGTCGCGCGGCGCCTGCAACGCCGTCTTCTCGCTTTCGGACGAGACGGCGCAACGGGGTGTGGTGACGCATTCGTCGGGTAACCACGCCGGTGCCCTCGCGCGGGCCGCGGCACTGCGCGGCATCGCCGCACACATCGTCATGCCGTCGAACTCCCGCCAGATCAAGGTGGCGGCGGTGCGCGAGTACGGCGGGCAGATCACGCTGTGTCCGCCGACGCCGGCCGGTCGTGAGGAAACAGCGGCGCGCATCATGGAGGAGACCGGGGCCGTATTGATTCATCCGTACGATGACGAGCGCATCATCGCCGGCCAGGCGACCGCCGCGGTCGAGCTCCTGGAGCAGGTCAACGACCTGGACGTGATCATGGCTCCGGTCGGTGGCGGCGGGCTGCTCAGCGGCACGCTGCTGGCCGCCGCATCGCTGCGCCCGGAGATCAAAGTCCTCGCGGCCGAGCCGCGACTAGCTGACGATGCTTACCGCAGTTGGCGCGCCGGCAAGTTCATACCAGCCGGGAAGAGCGAGACCATCGCCGATGGTCTGCGGACCAGCCTGGGCAAACTGACTTTCCCGATCATCATGGATTTGGTCGATGATATCCTGCTGGCAAGCGAGGAAGCGATTGCCGAGGCAACCCGGCTGATCCTCCAGCGCGCCAAGACAGTGGTTGAACCATCGGCGGCCGTGCCGCTGGCCGCGCTGTTGGAGAATGACGCGAATCTGCGCGGGCGACGCGTGGGCATCATTCTCTCCGGCGGAAATCTCGACCTGGACGATCTGCCCTGGAGCTGACCGCGCCGGCGGCGCCGTGCGCGGGCTACCGGGAGCGAGGCCCCGGCGGCAGATTCTCGTTCAGGAACCACGTCATCAGCTCGTACAGGTGCCGGCTCGTGTTGGGCCCTTCGTCCAGATTGTGCGTCCGGTTTGGGTAGGGCATGATCGTAAAGCGCTTGTTCTCCGCCACCAGCTTGTTGACCAGCACCTCCGCGTTCTGGTAGTGGCAGTTGTCGTCGCCGGTCCCGTAGATGAGCAGAAGATTGCCTTCAAGCTGGTGCGCGTAGGTGATTGGCGAGCCGTACTCGTAGCCTTCGGGGTTGTCGTCGGGCAACCCCATATAGCGTTCCTGGTAGATCGTATCGTAGTAGCGCTGGTTGCAGACAAACGCGATCGCCATGGCGGTGTGATACAGCTTCGGGTACCGGAAGATGGCGTTCAGGCTCATCGAGCCGCCCCCGCTCCAGCCCCAGATCCCGATGCGCTCGCGATCGACGTACGGCCAGCGCTCGCAGATCGCCCGCGTCGCCGCCGCCTGATCGGCCGATGCCAGGATCCCGACCTGGCGGTAGATGCACTTCCGCCACTCGCGACCGCGCGGCGCGGTTGTACCGCGGTTGTCCACGCTCATGACCAGGTAGCCCTGCTGCGCGAGCATCAAATGCCACAGGTAGTAGCGCCCGCCCCAGGCATTGCGCACGGTCCGCCCGGCCGGCTCGCCGTACACGTGGAACAGCAGCGGATAGCGTTTTCGCGGGTTGAAGTTCGGCGGCTTGATGCACCAGCCGTCCAGTTCCACGCCACTCCCGATGTCGATGCGGAAGAGCTCCGCCGGCCCGCGCGCGGTCAACGCCAGCTTCTCGCGCAGCGCCATGTTGTCCGCCAGCGTCCGTACCACGTTGTGTTCCGGCAGCTTCACCAACTCCGTGACCGGCGGCGTGCCAAACGACGAAAACGTGTGAATCGCCCAGGGCGAGTTCGACTGCTTCCGATAGCCGTGCGTGCCCACCTGCTCAGCGGGACTCAGTCGCTCCGCCACGGCGCCCCCATCCAAGGGTGCGCGATACAGGTATGACTCGATCGGATCCTCCGGGCAGGCGGTGAAATACAGGTGGCCGCGCTCGTCATCCACACTCACGAAATCGACGACGTCGTAGTTGCCCGGCGTAACACAGCGCACCTTCTGCCCGTCGCGCGAAACGACGTACACGTGCCGCCAGCCGTCGCGCTCGCTGATCCACGTGAAGGCCTGCCCGTCGCGGATCCAGTGTAGATCTCCCACCACGTCCACCCAGGCGCTGTCCTGGTCGGTGAAGATCACACGCACTTCGCCGGTGTCGGCGTCACCGAGCATAACTTGGTTGGTGTTCTGCAGCCGGTTGAGGCGTTGCAGCACTATTTCCGTCGGGTTCTCGGCCCAATCCATCCACGCGACGTAGTTGTCGCGCTGGTCGCCGGGGAGCGCTAACCAGCGCGTCTCGCCGCCCTGAGCTGACACGACGCCGACGCGGCAGGCCGGGTTTGTCTCGCCGACCTTTGGGTATGCGAACGTTTTGACCTGCGGGTACAGCTCGTCGGTGTAGTTGACCAGATGGAACTTGCCCACGCCCTCGGTGTCGATCTGCCAATAGGCGATCCGCTGGCCGTCGGGGCTCCAGCGGAACCCGCGTCGCAGGCCGAACTCCTCTTCGTAGACCCAGTCGAACGTGCCGTTGATGACCGTCTCCGAGCCGTCCGTCGTCAATTGAGTGATGTCACCCGTCTCGAAGTCTTCGACGTAGAGGTTGTTTTGGCGAACGTACGCTACCCGCCGGCCGTCGGGTGAGAACTCGGCGAACATCAGCGTGGCCGCTTCCGCGTCGCCGCCGAGCTGCTTCAGCTCTCCGGTCGCCAGGTCGAGCACCCAGTAGTCGCCCCGCGTCTCGTATCGCCAGACGCGCTCCGTGTTGGTGAAGATCAGTATTTGCCCGCCGTCCTTCGAGAACGCGTGGTTCGCGACATGCAGGGGCTCGGACTCGTCGGCGGGCACCAGTTGGGCCGCCGGGACGATGACCGTGCGCGCTCCCGTAGCGCAGTCGTAGCGGACAATCTCCTGCCCGCCCAGGTCACCGTCAGAGTCCTCGGCCCGCGTGAAGCTCTCGCCCCCCTCGCTCCAGCGCACACCACCGAACTGCTCCACCTCGAACTCACCGTCCGAGATGATGCGTCCCAGCGTCAGCCGCGCGCGCTCGTCAATCCGACCGGGTGCGTGGCAGCCGACCAACGTCGCACACAGCACCGCCAGGGCAACAATCGCCTGCTTCATCGAGGCCTCCTCTCTGCGATTCGCACTTGCTGCACGCCCGGGCGGCTGGAAGGTGTGCTGCCCGACGCCGGCAAGGTAGCGTTTGGTTGCGTGGTTTGTCGAGCGGCCTTCAGCATGGCAGGAAGGCTGAGCCGGTAAGCGTGACGATCGTCTTCTCATACGGATTCTAATTGATTCGTGCGCTGTGCATACCGAATATTCCATCCACGGGCTCAAGCCGCGTGCGATAGCGTGAACTTGACGGGTGGACGGAACGAGTCACGTCTGGGATGCGAGCAGATGGCTGCCAGCGGGGATTATTCCTGCGTTGGCGCGTAGCCAAACTGTGAACGTGGTCGTCGCGCCGTCACCGGATGTCGGAGAAGCTCGTTGTCTCAGGCCGGCCGCGTGTACCGGTGGTGCAGGCCGCCTACCTGGGGAATCGCGATCACCTTTCCTTCGGATGGATGCTCGACTCGACGTGGCATCGGAGCATTACGCTCCAGCGAAAGATGAGCGCGGGATTCGTGATAGTACGCGAAGTACGCGGCGAGGATTCGAATCAGGTGAGCTTCGTTGAAGACGATCACGCGGTCCAAGCACTCACGCCGGATCGAGCCGATCAGGCGTTCTACGTACGGCGACTGCCATGGAGACCGGTACGCGATGACGACTTCCTCGATACCCATGTGCTCGATGCGCTCGCGGAAGTCCAGGCCGTAGATGCCGTCATGATCGCGGATCAGAAAGCGCGGTGCCTCGTCGTACGGGAACGCCTCGACGACATGCTGGGCCGTCCAACAAGCAGTCGGGTGGGCCGTGACGTTGAAGTGAACAACGCGACGCCGATCATGCCGCAGGACGATCAAACAGTACAGCAAGCGAAAGCGCACCGTTGCCACGACGAAGAAATCGATCGCGGCTATGTCGGGTACGTGGTTCTCGAGGAATGTCCGCCAAGTCTGTGATGGCGGTTTGCGATGCTGGTGCATGTACTTCGCGACCGTCGACTGGTCCACCGTGTAACCCAGCAGCGCCAGCTCAGATTGAATTCGAGGCGCGCCCCACGTGGCGTTCTCGCGAGACATTTGTCGAATCAGGCTACGGATCTCCGCGTCGATCTTCGGGCGGCCTGGTTTCTTCCGCGACTTCCAGCGCCAGTAAGGCCGGAAGCCGTCGCGGTGCCAGCGGAGGACGGTGTCCGGCTCGACGATGATCAGACTCGGCCTCCAATCCGCCCAGAGTCGCGACAGCCAGACCCAGAAGATCCGGTCGCGCTGTCGAAGTCGTGGGCGTTTCACCGACCGCTGCAAAACGCCGAGTTGCTGACGCAGCGCGAGGTTCTCGGCTGCGATGGCGGAGCGGCTTGTGATGCACAAGCGGAGGAACAAGAAGATCGTACGCACGATGCCCATTTCGCCTCCTCAATTCGGGTCCTGTGAGGGTGAATCGTAGCTGGCCAGCTGGTGGAGGCGAAGCGCGCAAGTCTCTATGAAACAACGAGGGCGGAATAAATCGCAGGGACAGGCAGCCGTAGCGGCGTCGCCGCTACTGCTGAAGGCGACGCTCCTCCGCTTGGCGATCATGCGCGTCCGCACCCGCGAAGGGCAGACGAGCGGTGATCGTGAACATCCCCTCGACGCTGGCGGTCGCCTCAATCGACCCGCCGAGTTCTTCGATCATAGCTTTGCACAGCGCCAGTCCAAGCCCGCAACGGGCTTCTTCGTCTGCCTCGCGGCACGACGAATCGGCTCGCCAGAATCGATCGAATACGCGGTCCACGTCGTCAGGAGGCATACTGCTACCTGTATTGCTGACGGTCAAGACCATCGCGCTGTTCTTGGCCAACGTCGCAACAGAGAGCTGCCCTTCGTCGTTCACGTAAGTTACTGCGTTATGCAGCATGTTCTGGATGACGAGCCGCAGCTTGTCGCGGTCGGTCTCCACCGTGCCAAGTGCATCCAGCCGCCATTCAACACTCAACCCGCGGGCACTCGCCTTCTCTTCCAGCCGCTTCCAGCATTCCCGAACGACTTCCGCGAGGTCGACCGGTTCGTGACGGATTTCGAGTTGACCTGCGTCGGCACGCGCCAGATACAGGAGGTTCTCGACCATGCGCTGCATCTGGAGGTTGATCTCCAGGCAATCGCCCAGGGCTTTTTGATATGACTCGGTGTCTCGGTCTCGCGAGAGCGCGAGTTCGAGCTTGGAGCGGAGACCGGCCAACGGGGTTCTCAGCTCGTGGGCCACGTCGCCCGTGAATCGCCGCTCACGTTGAAACGCGGCGTCCAGCCGAGCCAGCAGGTCATTGAGGCGGTCGACGACGGGTGACAGCTCTTTCGGGATTCCGGCCGCGCCGATCCGTGTGGACAAACCGTCCTCACCCACCTCCGCAATCTGCCGGCTCAGGTGATCCACGGGTTGCAGACGCCGACGAACGACCCAAGCCAGCACGCCGGCCGACAGGACGACGGCAACGAGGCATACACCGATCAGTATGCCGCGCACGCGTGCCAAGGTGGTCTGTAAGCTTAGGACGTCGCGGCCGAGTACGAGCGTCACTGTCATCGGTGGGTTCGCGTGGTCATCCTCGTACTCCCGACGCGGCACAAACGTCATGCCCACGAGCCGCCCCGGCCGACCGTCAGGAAGACTGACCGTCTGAAATGCGGGAGCATCAGATGTGCCCCCGATCTGATCGAGATCTCCGTCGTGCAGGGACAACGAACGGGCGAAGACGGTGCCGTCTGACAACCAGACTTGATAGTACTCCGCGTGTTCGGAGGGCTCGAACTCGGGAAGCGACAGTTCGGTGAGCTCGAACTCCAGCCCGTCCTCCTCCTGCTCGGCGAGCGCCATGAGAGATCGGGCCTTGGCGGTGAGTGACTCGTCGAATTCCGTCCAGAGCGTCGCACTGATCAACGCGTGCAACACGGCGCCACACACGAGCAACACAGCCGTCGTGCCTAGCGCAGTTCCCACAAGCAGTTGTACGCGCAACGATCTCATCCGCTCACTACTCAAGCACGTAACCCTGGCCCCGTCGCGTGTGGATCAGACGTGGCAAGCCGGCTCGTTCGATCTTCTTGCGCAAGTAACCGATGTACACGTCCACCACATTGCTCTCCACGGTGGAGCGGAAGTCGTACACGTGCTCCCAGATCTCCGTCCGGGACACGATTTCACCAACGCGGTGGGCGAGGAACTCCAGCAGGGCGTACTCGCGCGCCGTCAGGTCGATTCGCTCGCCTGCTCTGCGAACGATGCGGCTGACCGTATTCACCTCCAGATCCTGGACGTGGATGATCGGATCGGCAGCATCGTACTTGCGGCGCAGCAGTGCCCGCACACGCGCCAGCAGTTCCTCGAGCGCGAACGGCTTGATCAGGTAATCGTCCGCCCCGAGATCCAGCCCCGTCACGCGGTCGGCGACGGTGTCCTTCGCGGTCAGAAGCAGGACGGGCGTCCGGATGCCCGACTGACGGAGTTGCCTCAGGATGGACAGCCCGTCAAGCTCGGGCAGCACGATGTCGAGCAGGATCGCGTCATACTCGCCGGATCGCGCGTGCCAGAGGCCCACCTCGCCGTCGGCGCAGGCATCGACCGCGAAGCCGGCCTCTTCAAGCGCCTGAGCAACCGACTCTCGAAGCGGGGCGTAGTCTTCGACAAGCAGCACGCGCATCACGACAACTCGACTCGCTTCAGATGGCTCAGCAGATCCGCCCGCTTCAGGGCGGGCCACGCAATTCCGCCGAGACGCCACGGAAATCCCGACAGCAGACCACCCAGTAGTCCTGCTGCTGGCCGAAGCCGTGTGTATGTGAGAAGAACTTGTGAGGCTCGTCCACGCGTGCGAAGCAAGCGCGTAGCATTTCGAGCTTGATCGGCCTCAGGTCTTTGGCGATGTAGATCGCGTTCCTTCCTAGGAATCCTTCCTGATTATGCCAATTGACATAGCTCAACCCACCACCCAACATGGCAATCGCCGGAATGATCTCGCCCCAATCATCGCTTCGGGGCCAATCGCGCATGTAGAAAGCCAGTTCGCTCGCGAGCTTGTACTTCCCGTCGGAAATGATGAATGGCTCGGATCCGGTCTGCGCAGCGAAAGCGTCCTCGGCTGCGTCCGCCGCCGCTCCCAGCTTGTCCCACGGCGCCAGGATGTGCGGTCTTGGCAGCCACGGCACACGAACGGAAACGAGCAGCAAGATGACTACGTTGATCGCGATCATCGTCGCTGTGTAGCGTCGGGCGAGCCGACGGTCTTGCAGCCAGGCCGGTCGTTGTGGCAACGAGACTCTGGCTCGAACCAGCAGCGCCGCCACTGGGAGCAGGCCGAGGTAAGCAGGCAAGGGCCAGTTGATATTCACTTTGGAGAACAGGCCGTGCCAGACGCACACGGCCAGCCACGGAATGGAGAAACATGCGGCGAAGCGCCAGCGACCGGTGCGGTCGCGACGAAAGCGGCGCAGCGCGATCCACCCCGCAGCGGTGAAAAGTACGAAAACCAGCGGGGACAGCAATGCGAACTGAACCGCCACCCATTCCACGGTTCTGCCCGGCGTCAACCCACCTTGACCCACGAGGCGGCGCGCAAACTGAAAGTGGAAAGACGCCCACTCATTCTGCGCGTTCCACGAAATGACCGGCCAAGCCATCATAACGGCGAGGCATAGTGCCAGCCAGGGTCCAGCGGTGGACAGGAGGCGGCGTCCGCGACGATCGGAAAGCAAAAACAGAAACGTGCAGGGCGCGAGGAAAAGCGCGGGGTACTTGGACACGAAGCCCAGCCCCGTGGCCACTCCGGCGACAATCCACCAACCGTGTGAACCAGTGCGATAGGCCCGCGTAACCGCCAGAAGCGCAAGCAACCAGAAGAAGATGAGCGGCGCATCCGGCGTCGTCACGAACCCCGTGCCGAGAAACAGGGGTATGATGCTGAACAGGACCGCCGCCACAAGCCCCGACCGGCGGCCGCACCAATCCGCGGCCAGACGGTAGCACAGCCACGTGGAGCCCGCCGCCAGCAGCAACGTCCCCGCACGGACGCCCAGTTCGGTGTCGCCAAACACGTAGCGGCCGGCCGCGATAACCCACGCAACCATCGGCGGATGGTCGAGATACCCAAGCGACGGGTGCTTGGAGTACATCCAGTAGTACGCCTCCTCCGGGATCAGCAACGCGACCGGGGCCAGCAGAAACCTCAGCAAGAATAGAATGCCAATCGCGAAGACAGCCCCGTGTTTGCTCAGAAAGGAACGCGAAGAGACGCGGCCGCGCTCTGCTCCCGAACCAGCAACCGTAGGCATGAGGGCATCGCCCTGCCGCCCGGCTGATGGCGTCCGACCATCATCTGCGCTCATCCCGGGGGACCCCCGGGTTGTTGTTTGGATCCCGAACACCCTTCTGCGTTCCTGTGAGCAAATCCCGCGCCAACCGTTCCGTCACGCCATCATAACGGGACTTCACGAGGAGGAAAGCTGAAGCACAACGCCACTCGTCGCACTTCCTGCACTGTCGCCGCGGCGCGGCATGCGCGCCGGCTGCAACCAGATAGGGTCACATTAGTCCAGCGAAACACGGACCAGTTGGACCCGCTCGCCGCCATCGACCGACTCTTCCAAGACCACACCGACGTCCGGCGCGTAGTACTTGTACTCGTTGACGCCCGGTTCCGGCGGCGTGGACTCCCGCGCCTGGAGGTAGGAGTAGTCCGTGCCGCCGGCGAGTGTGACCGACACGTTCAGCGCGACCACCTAGGCCGTATCCCCACCATTTGCCTAACTCCTTGTGCATGGAGGAACACTCTCCGGTCGTCTCGGACCTGGCATGCGCGCACGCCACCTGATACAAAGTCGCGTGACCGCCCGGACTCGAATGTAGCTCAGGCGATCAACGCCGATTCAGTCATCTTCTTCAACTTCCATCACACCGCTGAGGTCGCCTACCCTGATGGTGTCCCCGGCGCTGAGCTTAGGGAAACCGCTGGGAAGCTGTTGCTCATCAGCATCCTCGGGGGCGCTGCTGAACTCGAATTCACCGCCGCCCGTTGAATCCAGTGTGATCGAGAGGACAACGATGCCGTTTACCGCCACGTCGAGCGTCGCGTCAGGTTGCCCGCCGGCCACCTCGACTTCGAAGCTGGTGTGCTCGGCCTCTTCCTCGTATTCGACAGCCGCGCGAAAGGCGCCTGCGGAGATGACCGTCGTCAGTTCCGTGCCTTCCGCGGCATCGTCCTGGCCGTCCTCTACCTGGTCGTTCGGGCCGTCCTCAAGGTCGTCGTCCGCATCGTCGCCGTCCTCGTCATTGGCGCCAAACTGATGCTCGCCCTCGAACTCGCCGGTCTGCGTGTCACCATCCTCCGGGTCCGCGTTCTCGTCGCCCGGTGCTTGTGCGGGCGCCTTCGCGTCAGGGGCGCCGGCCGTGATGCCCAACAGGCCGAGTGGATCGTTGGTGCCTGCCCCGGTTCCCGGGTCGGCGCCGCATCCCGCCAACAGCATGAAACATCCCACGAAAACAAGCAGGAGCCATGCGCTCCATCCCAAATTGGTCCTGCGCTCCACGTCCATGTTCATCTCCTTGCAGGCGTAAGCTGCACCAATGCCAAGACAGTCCTGTGATCCTTTCCGCCTAGTCGTCGTCATCGTCGTGGTGGTCACCGTCGTCATCATCTTCATCGTCATCGTCTTCGTGATCGTCATCTGAGTCTTCATGCACACGCCCGGTCGGGAAAACGAGCAGTTCCCTTTCCTTGCCGTCGATCCTCACCTCGACCTCGTAGACCACGATCATCTTCTTTTCGACGACGACCTTTGCATTTCCGCCGAAGTGCTTCGTAATCGCCGCGCGGACGGCGGCGGGAGCCCGATCGACCGGGATGATCTCTTCGATTTCGATCAGCGTCCCATCCGCCGTGACGGCGGCCTCATGCTTCGTGCCATTCTTGACCCATTCCGCCTCATAGACCAGTACGCCGTGCTCCCGCTCATGCTCGGCCTTGACGATCTTCGCGCCGCCGGCCAGCTCGAGCAGCGCCGCCCGCGCCGGCTCCGGCACCTGGTCGATGGTCAGATCGTCTTCGTCATCCTCTTCCCCCTCGACTTCCCGCCCGAGCACCGTGCCGTCTGGGGCAATCTTGATCTCGATCTCCTGGCCGTTGCGCAGGAACTCGGCCTCGTAGACCGTCTTCCCGTTCTTCGTCTCACGCTCGATCTCGGTGATCTTTCCGCCGGCCGATTCCTTCAGAATGGTGGCTTTGACGGCCGCGGGCACCTGGTCGAGCGTGACCTCCTCCTCCTGCTCGTCACCCGCCCAGGCTACGAGCGTCACCATGCCGATCACACCCAGGCCGATCAGGGGCAGCAACATTGCTTTCTTGGTCATCGCGTTCTCCTTG
>CAZDTB010000128.1:0-10712 GCA_964508075.1 uncultured Planctomycetales bacterium | reverse complement strand
GCAGCGAGATCGGCTCGACGCTGCCGCTAGTGGTCACCGTCAAGACCGCCCGTGGGTGATCGAGACCGTACTCGGCGAGGTCCTGCGGGTGGTCGATGTAGTCGATCGCGTTGATGTCCTCGAAAGCTTCCAGCAACGTCTTGACCGCGGCGGTCTCCAGCTCGGCGAGGTCGCCGGTGCCTTTCCACTCGTCGTCCACCTTTTCAAGCGTGGTTATCTCGCCGTCCAGCGTGAGCTCGAGGCGGGTCACGTCGTCGGCCTTCACGCGTGTAACGGCCGGATCGCGCAGCTCGGACAGCTTCGGGATCAACGGATCCAGTTGCTGCTGCGTCGCACTGGCGACCCACGGCTGGTTGGGGAGCTTGACGTAGCGCGTGGTGGACTTGAGATCCGCGAAGTCGCCGACCAGTAGCGCGTGCTCGCCGATCACGGTCTTGAACTGCGGCTCGCCGGGCTGGGTGGTGGGCGCTTCGGCGTCCTCCGGCTCGGGCGTGATTTCCTCGGTCTTCTCCGTTATCAGGGTGATTGTCAGCAGCGGCGTCTCGAGGCCGTAGGGGCTGAGCGACGCGGGGGCGTCATCGACGAACTCGCTCAGGCGCACGCGGCCGAGGGCTTCCGCCAGCGCTCGGACCTTGTCGTTCCGGGCGTACGCCTTGACGGGCTGGTTGATGACCCACTGGTCATCGCTGCCGCGGGTGAAGTCGTAGGTCTGCCCTTCGTACTCGATGTGGATGTTCCGGGCATTGCCGGCGGTGAGGTTCATCACACGCTTGGCGCGGTAGTCGTTGACCTTGCGCTCGAGGTCGGGTGACATGTCGCGGGCGACGACCATGATCTCCTCGGTCCCCACCACCCGGATGTACATGTCGTTGCTGAGCGCAAGCTTCTTGCCGATCTGGGCCGCATATTCCTTGCCGCCCGAGTCGGTCAGCTTGAGCGTGGCCCGAGGGGGCTCGAGGCCGGCGTCCGCGAAACTCACCTCGCCCGCGCCGGGCTTGAAGGAGCGCTGATACTGCAGCCCGGTCAGCAACCTGGCCAATCCGTCGACCCGGTAGGTTTCGGTGGCGCTGTCCAGCGGCGCGATCATCCGCCAGTCGCGCATCTGGCCGGGCTCGTCTTCCTTTTCGCTGCGCGCGAACACCAAAGTGGGTTGATCACGCCGCTCGAACTCCACGCGGACGACCTGGTCGGCCTCGGGCCGCGGATCGAGGACGTAGCGGGCCTGCGCCTGTGCCGACGGACCGGTGTCCTGTTCCTCCTCGGCGGTGGGGGGGCGCCCGCTCGTATAGAGCCAGAGGCCCGCGCCGATCACTACCAGCACCAGCAGAACCAACGTAGTCTTGAAATTCATCCGCGATTACCTCCGACGCAGCAGCCAGACAGTCGCCCCGGCCAACAGCGCTACCGCCGGCCAGATTCCGACCAGGAACACCCGGGTCAACGTCAGCGTCGAACCCTCTTCCAGCTTGTCGAGGCGGGGCACGTCGCCCTGTTGCGGCCCGACCGCGATGCGGTCGGCGTTTCCAGTCAGCCAGTGGAGCGCGTTCACAAACAGATCGGTGTTTCCGGGATAGAGCTTGGCCAGGCGCAGGGCGCCGCCAACCATTACCATCTGGGCCATGTTCACGACCGAGTCCGCGATGAAGCTATCGCTGGCGAAGACCACCAGCTTGCGCCCCTCGGAATCGGTGGCGGCGATGCTCAGCGGGAAGGGGGCAGCGATGTCGTCGTCGTATCGCCGCGTACCCTGGTTCTTCTCGAAGTCCTCGTTGATCCGGGCGAGGTTGCTGATGGCCCAGACATCCTCGGTATCGTTGACTTCCACGATCGGCTCGACCGTCACGTTCTCGGGAGCCTCTTCGTCACTCAGGATCCGCAGTGGGGCCACGGCCTGGAATGCAGCCGGCAATCCCCGCAACGGGGCCCCGATCGGCTGATCGGTGTAGTGGAACACGTTCGAGTCGATCACGAGGTTGCGCCTGGCGAGGCCCATTAGGCCATCCGACTGCGGGTTGACCGCGAACTGCAGCGCCAGGTGCGTGTCCTCAACCGCGATCCCCCAGTTCGATTTCAGGTACTCATTGAACTCGTACTTCTCCGGCATCATCATGAATTGCGAGCTGGGCGGCATCCAGGAGGCCAGGAAGACGGCCATCCCGGATTCCTTCACCGCCTCGTAGATCCGCTGCTTCTGCTCGGCGCTGATCCGCGGCGTCGGCGAGGGCTGCATGGGGTTCTGCTGCGGCGGGGGCGCCGGCGGAAACACCACATAGATCAGCCGTGAGGCCTCCTCGATCTCGGGCGGGTTGGCCTGCGTCTGCACGTCCCACTCCTGCGTGATGAAGTTCTCCTTCTGCAAGAGCTCATTCAGAACACCGTACGGCGCCTGCGGCATTCGCATCATCATCTGGTTGGTGGGCGGTGGGGCGGTTAGCAGCGATTCTCCGCCGAAGCGGGTGAAGATGACCGCGGTCCTGGTCTTCTGCGTCAGCTTGAGGATCGCGGACGAGATCGCCTGTTCTCCGGTGAAGTCGCGCGTGTCGCCATCCGGCGGTGGGGGGGCCCCGCGATCGGATCGCCAGGGCCAGACGTCGTCTTGGGTCAACACGGTGGCTTCGTTCTCGGTCTCGACCAGGATGGTCTGTCCGCGTTTCAGGGTTTCATAGACGTCTTCCAGCTTCACCGGTGCCAGGCCTTCGGTCTGGCTGAGCAATTGCTGCGTCTCTCCCAGCGCAGCGGCGTAGCGGCTGGGCGCCCCAGTGAAGAAGGTCTTGGTCTCGGGCGAAATGCCCGCTGTGCCGACGCCGTTGGTTCGCATCCAGTCGAGCGCATCCTGGAGTACCGCTTTCGCTTGCTCCAAGTAGTCCTTGACGGCCTCGCCGGCCTGTCCGTAGCGCGGGATCTCGTCTTCCTTGAGGGCCTTCACGTCGGCTTCGGTGCTTTGCGCCTCGCGCACCGTCACCTGGAGGTTGCGCTGGATGATGCTCAGAGCTCGAACGTTAGCCAGGGCCGGGTCGGTGTCAGCGAGGTGGCTGATCTCGTTCAGGTCGCCCTGCATCAACTCGACCAGTTGGGCGCTCACCGCGGGGAAAGCCTCCAGGGCCTGGGCGTGCGGCTTGGCCTCGTCTTTGTAGGCCGGCTTCTCCTTGAGCCGCGCCAGCAGAGCGGTCACCTGCGCGGGGCTCTCGCTGGGGTCGATCATCTGTATTGCGACTGTGCCGCGGGCGGCGGTCTCGTACAGGTCGAGCAGGTCGCCGACCCGGGCCTGGTGTTTCTCCGCGAACGGTCGGACTTCCTTCAGGGCAGTGCTGTAGAGCCCGGTGATCGTGAGGTTCTGGTCGAGCCCGCGCAGCAGTTGCACCGTCCGCGGGCTGAGGCTGTTCACGCCCGACCGGGTGAGGTCAGCCCGGCCGCCGTACTCGCCGGCCGCCCAGACCAGGACCCCGACCAAGACGATCGCGAGCACGATCGTGGCCGCGACGTTCAGCCCGTAGACCAGACGTCGTTTGCTTGCTGTCATCGTCTTGCTTACCGCCATCGTCGCGACTCCACTACCTTGATGGCCAGGAACAGGAACAACACCGCGGTTGCCAGGAAGAAGACCACGCTTTCGGTGGTGACCAGCCCACGGTTGAACTGATCGAGATGTCGCAGAATGTTGATCTGCTGGAACACCTGCCGCAGCCCGCCCTGGGCGAGGCGCACGATGAAGGCGGCGAACCAGACGAAGAGCATCAGCGGCACCATCCCCAGCATCCAGGCCACGATCTGGTTATGTGTGAGGCTGCTGGTGAACACGCCGAACGCCGTGAACGACACGCCGAGCAGTAGCAATCCGAGGTACGCCGCCAGCGAGGCACCGACGTCCGGGTTGCCGAAGATCATCATCAGGACGAGGTAGATGAGCGTGCCGGCGAGCATGATCGCGTAGAAGATCAGCGCCGCCAGATACTTGCCGATCACGAACTGCGTGTCTGAGACCGGGGCGGTGGTCAGCGTCTCGATCGTTCCGCTACGGTACTCCTCGCTGATGGTCCGCATGCTGATCGCCGGAATGATGATCGTGAGCACATACGGGGTGAAATCGAACACGCCGCGGAGCGTCGCTGGCTTGCCCGGCCCGATGCTGTCGGTGACCAGCACGATCACGCCGGTGATCAGCAGGAACCCGGCAATGACGATATAGCCGATTGGTGAGAAGAAGAGCGAGAGCAACTCGCGTTGCATGATCGCGACCGTGTTTCTCATTTTACTTGTCCTTTGCGGCAACCGGAGCGTCGTCCGCGTCGCGGGCTCCCGCAACGATCTTTACGAAAAAGTCCTCGAGCGTGGCCACGTGGCGGCGCAGCTCGCGCATCGGCCAGCCTTTCTCGGTTGACAGTCGGTAGATCGCCTCACGTACGTCCTTTTGCGTGGTGACCGTCACGCGCGTCCACGCGTCATGCGTCTCGCCTTCGACCTGGCTGATGCCGTCCAGTTTTCGCAGCCCGGCGGTGATCGCGTCGGCGGGGCCCTTGAGCTCGGCGATCAACTCCGACTCGCCGGTGATGCGCTGCCGCAGTTCCGCCGGCGTCCCGGAGGCCACAATCTGACCTTTATTGATGATGATGATGCGTTGGCAGGTAGCCTCGACCTCCGGGAGGATGTGACTGGAGAGCAGCACGGTGTGATCCTGGGCCAGCTCGCGGATCAGCGTTCGCGTGGCCCGGATCTGGGTTGGGTCGAGACCGATGGTCGGCTCGTCCAGAATCAGCACGCGCGGGTTGTGCAGCAGCGTGTCCGCCAGGCCAACCCGCTGCCGATAGCCCTTGGATAGTTGTCCGATCGGGCGGTCGATGGCGTCAGTAATCCAGCAGCGCTCGACGACGCGTGGGATGGCCCGCTCGCGGGCGGCGCGCTGCAGCCCGTGGATCTTCCCGCGGAAACGCAGGTACTCACGCACCCGCATCTCGTGATACAACGGGACCGATTCCGGCAGGTAGCCGACCTTAGCCCGCACCGCCATCGACTCCGTGAACACGTCGTGCCCGGCGATGCTGGCCGAGCCGGAGGTGGCCGGCTGGAAACAGGTGAGGACGCGGATGGTGGTCGTTTTGCCGGCACCGTTCGGGCCGAGGAAGCCGACGATCTCACCCTCCTTGATCGAGAACGAGATGCTGTTGACGGCACAGAGCTTGCCGTAGTACTTGGAAAGATTGCGGACTTCGATCACGCCTGGACCCTCTCTGGCTCGAAACAGAAGGACCTTCCACGTCGCGGGCGCCGGTCAAAAAACAGTGGGGGGTTACCCGCGTGTTGAAACCGCCGGCCGGCGCCCTTCCGTCGCCCACTGACGCCAACTCCCTACGTCACCGGCGCCGACCTGCCGCGTGATTGTATTTTCCCCCCGCGACCTGTCAAGGCAGGCGGTCAGTACGATCCGGCGGCGCAGCGTGGGAGGGCGAGGCTCCCGCCGAGCCTGGCTCAGCAGGAGCTTCGCCCTCCCGGTCTCTTGTGTGTCGCACGATCGCGCACGGTCATTTAGTGAGGAAAAGGGGCGTCGTCGCAGAAGAAGAGGCCCGCGCAGGTAATTCTGGCTTGCACTCAAGTCGAAGTTTGCGTAGGCTATGATGTAGTCGCGGGTAGGGTATGGGGCGTAATCGTGCCCGACGATGAGGTTGGCCCTTTTGTCGCCACGCCAGCCACAATCCCCTCCCCGAGCGCAATTCTCACAGGCACAATGGCTTCTGGCGATGCCAGCGGCAAAGGAGGACATGTCATGAGGCCGAGCCTATTCCTGATGGCTTTCGCCGTTGCCTTGGCGGCAGCGACGGGGTCAAGTTCCGTGTCGACGCTCCCGACGACAGCCGATGCGACGGTCGGCGAGCGCCCCCAGGTCGAAAACGACGCGGTAGTGGAAGTGTTGGCCGACGACCCGCCGGCTTCCGGCGCTGCGGACACGGGGCAGCTTTCGCCGGACGAGATCCTGAGGATCAAGCAGGCAAAAGCAGAAGAGGCTGCGGAGGTTTGGCGCAACCGTGAACAGGAAGCCAAGGAGAACTGGAATCAGCGCGAGTGGGCGCGCCTGGGCCTCGATCCACCACCAGTTCCCGTGCATGAGAGTTCGTACGTCGTCGAGAAGTTTGTGACCGCCCAGGTCGCGGCCGAGACCGAAGAGCAGGTTTACCTGGCCCAGGACGCGGGGCTGACTGAGATCACCGAGGTCGGCCGGCCGGTGGTTGTGGAGATCACCGCGGATCTCGCTCAGGCTCTCTTGGAAGAGGGCCTGCAAATCGAGATTATCGAGCGTTTTCTCCAGGTCGTGATATCACCGGGCGAGGATGAAACCGGGGACTGGGGAGACGGCGAGGACTACGGCGGGGGTGGTCGCGGCTGCACTGACTACGTGTTTGGCAGCAACGGCACGGATGTCAGCATTCCGGACGACCCGGACGAATGCAACGGCGGCAGCACGGGCTACGCCTATACGACCGTATCGATTTCAGGGGCCCCGGGCGAGACCGTCTGCAACGTAGGATATCGCCTCCAGGTTGTCCATACGTGGCCGGGCGACTTGGTGATCCAACTCAACAACGACTACCACGGGGTCGGCTCAGGTGACACGGTTTGGAATCGTTTGGGTGGCGACACCGATGGCGGCTATGATGACGATGCCGAGAGCGACGACGACATCTACCTGTATTGGCGTACGACCAGCTTCTTCAATGGTGACCCGGTCGACGGCGATTGGTACGTCGATGTCTGGGATCATTGCCCGGAAGATACTGGAACCATCGACTACATCGAGTACCGCATTTACTATGAGACGGATGTACCGGACTATGTGGTCACGGCTCCCTACACCAGCCCGACGCGGAACACCTGCGGCGCGGGCAACGACTGCGCCCTGACGTCCGCCGAGGACCACAACTACCAGGTCACCATCCCCAGCAGCGGTCTCTGGACGTTCTCGCTGTGTGACTCCAATTTCGACACGTGGATCGCGGTGGGTACGTCGTTCTGCAGTTCCGACATCGGCTATAACGACGATGCGTGCGGCGGCACCCTGCAATCGGAACTTACCGTAGACATCAGCGCCGGCACCTACTACGTCTACGTCGCGGGATACAGCAGCTCCGACTGCGGCAATTACATCCTCGAGATCTGGAAGGTGGTAACGCCGGACTACGTGGTCACGGCGCCCTACACCAGCCCGACCAGGAATACCTGCGGCGCGGGCAACGACTGCAACCTGACGTCGGCCGAGGACCACAATTACGAGGTCACGATCCCCAGCAGCGGTCTATGGCACTTCTCGTTGTGCGACTCCGACTTCGACACGTGGCTGGCGGTCGGCACGTCGCTCTGCAGTGCTGATATCGGCTCTAACGATGATGCCTGCGGTGGCACGGTGCAATCGGAACTTACCGTAGACATCAGCGCCGGCACCTACTACGTCTACGTCGCGGGATACACGAGTGGCTACTGCGGCAATTATGTTCTCGATATCTCGAGGGTAGTAACGCCGGACTACGTGGTCACCGCGCCGTACACATCGCCGACCAGGAATACATGTGGCGCGGGCGACGACTGCGATATAACCGACTCGGACAACGAGGACCACATTTATCAGGTGGGCATTCCGCAAGCCGGCAACTGGACCTTCTCCCTGTGCGACTCGGCCTACGACACGAAGCTCGCGGTCGGTACGACGATCTGCGGTGAGGAGGTGGGCTACAACGACGACTTCTGTGGGCTCCAGTCGGAGATCACGGCGAACATTGCCGCCGGCACGTATTATGTTGTGGTCGATGGTTACTCCAGCTACTGCGGGAATTACATCCTGGATATCTTCAGGCCGGCCGACTACGTGGTCACAGCGCCGTACACCAGCCCGACCAGGAACACGTGCGGCGCGGGGAACGACTGCAGCATCACATCGTCCGAGGACCACAACTACCAGGTCACCATCCCCAGCACCGGTCTCTGGCACTTCTCACTGTGCAACTCCAACTACGACACGTACCTGGCGGTCGGTACGTCGCTTTGCAGTTCCGACGTCGGCTCGAACGATGACGCCTGCGGCGGTACCGCGCAATCGGAACTCACCGTGGACATCGCCGCCGGCACGTACTACGTCTACGTCGGCGGGTACAGCACCGCCTGCGGCAACTATGTCCTCGATATCTCAGAACAGTCGGCGTGGACAGTGATGATCTACCTTGACGGCGACAACAACCTTGAGACGGAGGCAATCACGGACTTCCTGGAGATGGCTCAGGTCAACAACCCGGATGTGAACATTGTTGTGCAATTCGATCGGGGTACCGTGGAAGATACGCAGTATGGTGATTGGACCACCACCAAGCGGTTTCTGGTTACGAACGGCATGACGCCGACCGCCGCGAACCAGCTGGCGGACATCGGCGAGGCCAACATGGCCGCGGCCGCGACGCTCGAAGACTTTATCGACTGGGCGCGCGGCGACTATCCGGCGGAGAACTATGCGCTGGTTCTCTGGGATCACGGCAACGGCTGGCGGGAGCCGATTGGCGCAAGCCCGCTTTACAAGGGTATTTGCAGTGACGATACCAGCGGCGACCAGCTCGAAATGTCTGAACTCAACCAGGCCCTTGACAACGCCACCAACGGAGGTGCCGACCCGATCCACGTGATCGATATGGATGCATGTTTGATGGCTGGGCTCGAGGTAGCTTACGAGGTGAAGGACTACTGCGATTACTTCGCCGCATCGGCCGAGCTTGTCCCGGGAGACGGGAATGAGTACCAGGACATCCTAGCGGCTGCAAACCTCTCGAGTACGACTACGCCGGCAAACTGGGCTGCGTATCTCGTGACAGCCTACCAGACTCGTTACGACGGTAACAACAGCCGCCAGACGTACATGGCGGCGCAACTGTGGGAGGTGGACGGTCTCGCGACGGACGTGACCAATCTTGCGCAACTGCTGAGAAACAATCTCTCAACGGAGCGGACGCACATAGAGAGTGCCTGGACGGCCGCGCGCCATTATACGGACGACCCGGGCTCTCCGTCTCTATATCGGAGCTTCATCGATTTGCACGATTTCTGTCACAATCTGCGCCAACTGTCTTCCAACGCCGCGATTGACAATCAGTGCCAGGTTGTCATGAACACGGTGGCGAACGCCCTGCTCGTCAGCCACTGGGCGGACAGCGGATACGGTGGGACGACAGCGAACCAGAGATGTTTCTGGATATACTTCCCCGCTTCGACGTCGGAGGCCGGCTGGGGCGACTATGACGGCACGTTCCTGTCGTTCTTGAGTCCGTCGAGTCAGCATTGGGATGAGTTCCTCGACGAGTACTTCAGCTATACGCCGCCCAACGACGACTGCGGCAACGCCATTCCGATCTACGATGGTGACCGGGCGTTCGACACGGCGGAGGCCACGACGGACGGTCCGACTCACACCTCCTGCCAGTACGATGGGCAGACCTATCACGACATCTGGTACGAATACGTGGCCACGTGCAACGGTGATCTGACGGTAAGCACGTGCAACCAGGCCGAGTACGACACCGACCTGGTGGTCTACGACGGCTGCAACTGCAGCAACCTCGTGTTGCTGGGCTGCAACGACGACATGAGCGGGTGCGCTGGATTCACGTCGGAGGTCACGGTTCCCGTGGTCAACGGCAACTGCTACCTGATCCGCGTCGGTGGCTATGACTCCGGCGACATGGGTCCGGGCACGCTGACGATCACGTGTGAGCCAGACACGGCAGTGATATATGACGCCTGGTGGACCAACGAGGTGGACCAGGACGGTGACGGGTGCGTACGCTCGGGGACGCTGAACTGGGATCCGGACGTCTTGGACTGCGACGGTTCGCTGCTGGTATATGAGGAAATCTACTGGAAGCCGGCCAGCAGCGGGACCTGGACGCTGGTGCACACGACGAATACGCACACGATCACCGATTGCGCCACCTCGGATACGCGGTCCATAAACGCCTCGTTCCAGTCTAGCTGCGCTCCGTTCGACTGGAAGATCGAGATCTATCGCAGCGGGCAGTCGTCGCCGGACGACAGCTACGGCCCCAGCGATGACGCCGACCTGAACGATCACATGGAGGAAAGCGCGGCGAATGATGAAAGCTGCGACCCTGGCTGTCCGCCGGGACGGCCGACACACGAAGGCGAGCCCGTCTGCTACGATGACTACGAGGATCACTTCAATGGCGGGTGCAACTCCGTTCCGCCGGCCTTCTCGCCAATCACCTGCGACGAGTTGATGTGCGGGACCTCGGGCACGTTCTACTTCAACGGTTCACCCTACCGCGACACCGACTGGTATGAGATCGAGCTGTCCGCAGCGGCCAACGTTACCTGGACCGTCTGCGCCGATTTCGAGGTGCTGGTCTTCGTTATCGACGGTGGTACGGGCGACTGCATGGACTACACCATCCTCGGCAGTGAGACCGGTGCGGCGCGCGTCCTGACCAGTCTGAGCTTCGACGTCGATCCCGGCCTGTACTGGTTCTGGGTCGGGCCAACCGCGTTTGGAGAGGGAGTCCCGTGCGGCGCGGAGTACGTTGCGACGCTGACTTGTGAGGGTGAGCCGGAGTGCCCGGGGGATCTGGACCACGACGGCGACGTCGATCTAGCGGACTTGGCGCAGCTTCTGGCCCACTATGGTATGACCAGTGGCGCGAACTACGAAGACGGGGACCTCGACGGCGATCTCG
>CAZDTB010000127.1:3508-10831 GCA_964508075.1 uncultured Planctomycetales bacterium | reverse complement strand
TCAGCGGCCGAGAACGAGCGACTCCGGGCAGAACCTGACGGGGGCGATGGCGGTCGCGGAGCCGGTTCCGGTACAATCGCAATGACGGAGGCAGTTCATGGGTAATCTCGCCGCAGCGCCGAAGTCGGCCCAAGCTTCGAAACGCGGGATCGTTCTCGGCACTCTGCTCATCGTGGCAGTGGCCGCGGCGATCCTCGCCTATCGCAGGGGCCGCGGTTCGCCCGTCGATCTGACCCGATTCGTCCAGCCCGGCGATGCTGCCGGTTTCAATCTCGTGCTGGTCACCTTGGACACCGTGCGCGGCGACCGCCTGGGCTGCTACGGCTACGATCTGGCCGAGACGCCGACCGTCGACTCGTTGGCCGCGTGCGGGGTCCAGTTCGATCATGCGGTCACGCCGATGCCCCTGACTCTGCCTTCTCATGCCACCATAATGACTGGGCTGTATCCCCCGCGTCATGGCGTACGCGGGAACGGCAACTTCGAGCTGGCGCCACGGTACGTCACGCTCGCGGAGACGCTGAAGAGCCAGGGATATGACACGGCGGCATTCATCGCCTGTTTCGTTCTCGACGAAAGGTTCGGGCTCGACCAGGGTTTCGACACGTACGACTTCCAGGTGGCTCGCGAGGGGTTCTATCCCAACAACGCCGACATGAACCAACGCCCCGCGGGGGCTGTCAGTGACTCCGTGATCCAGTGGCTACGAGACCGTGAACAAACCGGCACCGCGGCGCCGTTCTTGATGTGGGTACACTACTTCGACGCCCACATACCTTACCAATCGCCCTACGGCGCGTTGCCGCGCTTCGCCGGGCGACCCTACGACGCCGAGATTGCCTATGTTGATAGTCAACTCAAACGCGTTATCGATGAATTGCAGCGCTTGGATCTGCGCGCCAAGACCTTGATCGCCGTGGTATGCGATCACGGGGAAGGATTGGGCGAACACGACGAGGCCACGCATGGCCTGCTCCTCTATGACAGCACCCTGCGGGTGGCATTCATCCTGTCAAACCCGTTGCTATTCCAGGAGCCGATCCGCATCAGCGACCGCCTCGTCAGCCTGGTGGACCTTCGGGCGACGCTCGAGGACCTGCTGGCTGTGCCATCATCCCCAGAGCTCGATGGAATCAGCTTGCTGCGAGCGAAGCGCGATCCCGACCGAGCCGTCTACATCGAGACGCAGGTGCCGTTTCACGCCGGCCGATGCAGCCCGCTGTACGGCCTGCGGCGCCTCAGGGACAAGTACATCCGCGCTCCCGAGCCCGAGTACTACGATGTGCAGGCCGACCCGGGCGAGCTGGACAACTTGTATGCGCTCCGCCCCGCGCCGGTCGAGGCATTGGACGCCCGGCTGACCGAATTGCTGGACGGCTGGGCAAGCACCCCTGGGCAGAACGGCCGGCGAACGATCAGCGAGGAGGAACGTGACCGGCTGGCCTCGCTCGGCTACGTGCATACAGTCCCAGCGGCTCAACTGGACGAGCTTCCGGACCCCAAGGCCATGCTGCGGGCCAACCGCAAGATCAGCGCCGCCTTCGAGGCGCGCCAGGCCAACCGGATGACCGACGCACTTCGATTGAGCCGAGAAGCCGTACGCGAGTGCAAGGCGTACCCGGATGCCAGCGTATTGTTGGCCAGGATTTGTGAACAGATGAATCGGCCTGGGGAGGCGATTGCCGTGCTGCGCGAGTCGCTCGAAATCAATCCCAAGTGCAGAACGGCGCTGCAATTGGCTCGGCTGCTGATGAGGTGCAAGAGGTATGACGAAATGGACCGAGCCTTGGAGACGGCTCTGACCCTCGACGCCAGCAGCGGGTTCGTCTACATCCTGCGCGGAGATCGCTGCGTGGCTCAGGGCCGCCTGGAGGACGCCATCGAGCAGTATGAACACGCCGTGCGAATCGACGAGCGCCGCGTGGGCAACCTCGCCCGACCGCAGATCGAAAGACTCAGAAGCAGGATCGAGGGTCCCTGACTTGGCCCCGTCCGGCGTGCCGGATTCAATGTCAGTCTGTTCGGCTCAAGTCTGTTTTCGCGGTGCGCTTCCGGCTGAAATCTCTGAGCCGCGGTCCCGGAAGCAGAGTGCCTGGGGGACGGGGCTGATCTGCCGCATGTTCCTTCCTCCTTTTGTGCGCCAGCTTACGCTGGCGTCGCCCGCGCTCCGAGAAATGTTGGGGGGATCTTTCGCGGCGGTGACGAAATGTCCCCGATGCCACCAGAGGCATATCACCGCGTAGCGGCTGTGAAGGTAAAGCCCCGGCATACTCGACCGGGCAGCGATCCTCCCGCGGGTCGCCGCGTGCATCGGTGGCGAGGTCACGCGCCCTCCCCATAATCCAGACGCCCGCTTCCGCAGCTTCGCTGCCCAGCCTACGATCGTGCGCAGATTCGCACTGAAGAGAGGCTCTCGCCGGTGCGATCCCGAAAACATGGGAGAGCTGGCCGCTGCGGCCGCGATGGGCGATATGAGAATCTCACTTGGCAGACTGGCGCTGGCGTTGGGTGGGTCGGCACTGTTCGCAGCGATGCTGGGGGCACTGTTTTTTCTGGCGGCCGGCCGGTGGGATTTGCCGTGGTTCTGGGCGTACGTGGCGCTGTACGCCGTTTTCTGTTTCCTCGCTCTGCTGCTGCTAGATCCCGGGTTGCTCAAGGAGCGCTTTCGTCCAGGGTCGAATGCGCGCGACGTCACTACGGTGTCGATCGCCAAGATCATGGCGTCTGCACATTACGTGGTGGCAGCCTTGGACGTCGGTCGCTTTCAATGGTCCGGAGACATTCCGGCAGCGCTACAGGCCACCGCATTCGCCATCGCCGCGCTCAGCGCCGCGGCCATGGTGTGGGCGATGGTGGTCAATCCGTTCTTTGCCACGGTCGTGCGCATTCAGGCGGAGCGTGGGCACCGGGTGATCACCAAGGGACCGTACCGGATCGTCCGGCACCCGGGATACGTAGTGGCCTCCCTTCTGCTGCTGGCCGGCGGAGTGGCGCTCGGGTCCTGGTGGTCACTCGTTCCGGCCGGAGTCTTGGTGGTGGCATTCATTCGGCGCACAGCGCTGGAGGATCGCTTTCTGCACGAGCATCTGGAGGGCTACGCGAGGTACGCCGACCAGGTCTGCTACCGCCTGATCCCCGGTGTCTGGTAACGCTGACGGGCGTCAATGTAAGAGTGTGTGGCTGCGGTTCAGTCCTTGCTCATCCCGTCGTAGACGATTCCGATCCAGGCATCCGCACCGAAGGCCTTGGCCCATTTCTCGTCCAGGTCCTTCGTCGGTTTGCTCGCGATCACCTCGTCTCGCGTCTTGCCCTCCTCCACCAGGGCCCGCACGCGGTCGCGGACCGTCACGAGCATCTGCCGATACTCCCGCAGCTCCACCACGCTCCCCAACGGCCCGTGCCCGGGAATGATCTTCGTTTCCTCGTTCGCCAGCGCCAGTGCCCGGTCCACCGCCTTGATCATGCCGTCGATCGAGCCGCCGGCGTTCACGTCGATGAACGGGTACATGTTGTTGAACCAGATGTCGGCCACGTGCAGCACGTTCGCCTTGGGAAAGTACACGAAGCTGTCGCCGTCGGTGTGGGCCGGGTCCACGTGGATCACGCGCACCTCGTCGCCGTTCCAGTGAAACGTCAGCGCGTCGCTGAACGTGACCACCGGCAAAGCGGCTTCGGGCGACGGCGGCACCGTACGACCGAGGCCGCCCAGCGTCTGTTCCGTACTCATCCGCTTGCGGACGTTCTCGTGGGCGACGATCAGCGCCCCCGCGTTGGCCAGATTCTCGTTGCCCCCGACGTGATCGAAGTGCCAGTGTGTATTGATGACGAAGCGAATCGGCGTATCGGAAACCGCCTTGACGGCGGCAATGACCTTCTCGGTGAGCGGTGCATACTCGGCGTCAATCAGCAGCGCTCCGTCGTCGCCGACCGACAGGCCCAGGTTGCCCCCGGCACCCATCAGCATATAGACGTTGTCGGCCAGCGGGATGGTCTTAATCTTGATCTCTTGCTGTTGCGCGTGCAGATTCGCGGCCAGCCCGGCGACGACCAGTACAACACCGATCAAACGCTGCTTGTTTGTGAACATTGGATTGCCTTTCCCTACTGGCGACATTGTCCTAACCGCGTTCGTGGCCTAAAAACAGTGTTTTTCGCAAGTTACGCCCGTTTCCGTTTGGCACCGATGGACACCGAACGACACGGTTTGCCATTCTCAAAAGCAACAGGGGGACAACAGGTTTCGGCGTCCGGCGTGGCCCTGCCATCATCGCCGAACTCTCCACGCTTCTGTCCAAGCAATGAAAACCGTGTTGTAGTGTCCGTCGTACGGCACCCGCTCCACGTCGCGAACATAGAATGCTAGTTCGAGCCTAGACCCAGCCGCCAGAGAGTTTTTGATTCCCACGGTCTGATCCAGATCACAGTCAAGAATCGCAACCCCCACACGCTGGTAAGGCCAGGGTGTCTCAATCACAACAACATCGAACCCAATCCGTACATAGCCCGAGTTCAAGTCCTCGTCGAAACCAAGATCCAATATGGCGTTCTCCCATACTCGGCCCCCCGGCTTACTGGCTGGCGGAGGTTTGAGCCAGACCTTGAATAGCGTGTCCCTGTTTTGGGCTTGTCCGATCGTGCCGTCGTCCGAAAGCCCCAGCGCCGCAGTAAACTTCTCCGAGCCCCTGGCCGACTCGATGTCAAGCGCCCGCGTGAAAGCCGACGCGACCGGGTTGCCCGGCGGGCGCTCTTCGGGTTTGGGCCGCCCGGTCCAGGTTGAGGCGAAGACGAGGAACAGCGCCACCGCCGCCAGAACCGCCAGCCCCCTGATCACCGTCTTTGCGAGGTGCTTCGGGGGTGGGGGCGCCTTACCACGCGGGGGGTGTCTGCCGTCGCCGGCCAACGGAATCGAGAGACGCTGATTACATTTCTTGCAGGTCGTGTGCTTCCCAGCCCCCCACTTTGGCGCGGCATATTGGGCCCCGCACTTCGGACACGAAACGTGTATTCGCTCGTCCATCGTCAACAACCTCCGCTACGCCCGTCTTCGGGCTGCCTCTGGCGAACAACAGGCCGAGATTCCCGCCGGCTCCCGCGAGCATGTAGACATTCTCGGCCACCTGGGTGGTCTTGATCTTGATCTCCGGCCGCTGCTGCGCGTGCAGATTCGCGGCCAGGCCGGCGACGACCAGCAGAACAACGATCATGCGCTGCTTGTTTGCGCACATGGGATTGCCTTTCCTTCGTGTAGGGACCATCGGTTGATACTCATTCGGACTATTTTCTGCGCGATCAGCAGCCGAGCCGGGCCGTCCTCGGCCCGGTTTACCGGCGTGCGGACACGCCGGCTCTGTTTCGCACGCGCACGAGCTAATCGTAACTCGTGTGAGAGTCACCTGGCCACTGCTCACCACAAAAAGCCGCTGATGTATCGCAGGGCCAGGATCAGTAGTATAGCCGCCAGGATGAACTTGATTGCCGAGCCGGAAACGTGCTTCTGGCAGCGCGCACCCACATACGTCCCCACGAGCCCCCCTACGCCGAACAGTGCGCCGAGCAGCCAGTCCGGCGCGATCGCCAGGCCGGTCTCCGCGTAGTGTGCCGCCGCCAACTGATAGAAGACCACTCCGGCGATCGACGTTACGAAGGTGCTGGTCAGCACAGCCCCGGCGATGGTGTGGACGGGCAGCCGGAAGAGCGTCACCAACAATGGCCCGACGATCGCGCCGCCGCCGATCCCGTAGGTCCCGCCGACGACACCTACCCCAAACACGAGTGGGAAGAGCCGCAGTGTGCTCAACGTGAAGGTCTGCCCGGCAAAGCTGTATGTGATCTGCCGCCAGGACCACCGGACAGTCCGCACCAGGAAATCCGCCGACTCGCTGCTACCGCTGACGGCGCCTGGCCCCGGCCGCGCGCCCTTGACTGGGAGGTCGCGGGATTCAGCTTCGCCGGTCTTGTTCTCACCGCGGCGCGCGCGTGTCCGGGACGCCAGGTCGTACACCAACCGCCCACCGACATAGAGCAGCACGCAGCCGACAAAGAACTTGAACGCCCGCGGGTCCGGCAGGTACTTGATTCGCAGAATCGCTCCGAGGCACACGCCTGGCACCGTGGCAACTATGATGCTGCACGTCAGCGGCCAGACCATCCGCCTCTCGCGAACATAGCCGAGAACTCCACCGGGAATCGCGACAATGTTGTAGATCAGATTGGTCGGGCTGACCGCCGGACCGGCAAACCCCAGCACGCTGACCTGAAACGGCAGGAGCAAGAACGCACCGGACACCCCGCCCATCGAGGTGAACGCGGACACGACGAGCGCCACCAACGGCGGCACGATCGGCGATACCTCCACGCCGGAAGCCGGAAACGTCATCGCCATCGCCCTCGTCGACCATGTTCGCGGGCCAGGCCCCCAGGCTGAGGCCAGACGCAGACAGGCAGACTATCCCAACACGGCCGCCGCCTACGATCAAGCCGCCGGCGCCGCGCTCCCGAACACCCATCTCGCAAGCAGCCCGGCAATCGGGGGGAAGAAGAACGTGCTGGCCACGCGGATCAGCGTGACCCGCCAGCCCAAAATACCGACTTCCATCGGCAGGCGCGCCACCGCCCACAACGACCAGCTCGTCAGAAACGCGACCACCACGCCGATCGACGCCCCCGAGCGCAGCAGCCCGGCCACGATCGGCAGGCTGACGTACGGCCCGCCCGGACACAGCCCGCCGGCTACTGTAGCCAACAGGATCCCCTTGAAGCCGGATTCCGCGCCGATCCAGCGGGACAGCGCTTCGCGCGGCACGAGCACCTCGACCATCCCCGCGACGATAAACGCGAATATCAGCAGCGGCACGATCTGCACGGTCACGCGCAGCGCGAACTTCAGACCGGCGACGTGCTGCCCCTCCCCGCGGTGATACCCGATACCGAGCAGAATCAGGGCCAGCCCGCCCATCAGCAGCGTAGACGCAAGCATGTTTGATCTCACCTTTCCAAGTGTCATGGCCTGGTAGGATAGGCGAGTCGCCGCTTCGGCGGTACTGGACGAAACACGTCGCCACCCGGCTGGGTGGCATGGCCGCTTCATGAGCGGCCATGTCGAGATCGAAATGCCAACATGCCCGCCGCAACGGCGGGCATGCCACGCTGGCGTCGCGCCCCATTGCACCGCAGCGATGCGGACTGTTCGGACGTGCTCTCTTTCAGGAAACTCAATCGCGCTCCCACCCCGCTGGGGTGGGCCAGCCCCCCCCCCCCCCCCCCCCCCCCGGTTGTACAAAAAAACCCCCCCATTTGGCGCCGGTTTGTGGGTAACCCCCCAAA
>CAZDTB010000127.1:0-3474 GCA_964508075.1 uncultured Planctomycetales bacterium | reverse complement strand
CCACCCGCCACCCGCCCAGTTTTCGACAAATCTCGCGCCGATTTGCCGCTCGTTTGTCGCTTACCCACGTGAACGGACGCAATTGCGTGGCGAACCGGCGAATCGTCATCCGGGGCAACCGGCCCGAGACCACGGCCCGACAACGCCGGACCGTGCCAACGGCGGACGGATGACGAACTGGCAACGTTTTGGAGGTGCCGGATGACAACCGAAGGCTGAAAACCGAGAACCGAGAACCGAGAACTGAGAACTGAAAACTGAAAACTGAAAACCGAAAACCGAAAACTGAAAACTCTCTGCAAAAGGAGCCCCAGTAATGAGAAACCAGCGAAATCTTCTGTTTGTTAGTGCGGCGGTCGCCGCGGCGGCGATGCTTTCAGCCAACCCGGCCCGAGCGGGCCAGACGGAGCGTGTCAGCGTCTCTTCGGACGGCGAGCAGGGCAATTCGACGAGCCAGCACAGCTCGATCTCGGCCGACGCGCGCTACGTGGCGTTTGAGAGTTGGGCCACCAACTTGGTGCCCGGCGACACGAATGGCCACCAGGACGTATTCGTCCACGACCGTCAGACGGGGGAGACTACACGCGTAAGCGTCTCCTCCTCCGGCGAGCAGGGCAATGCCGACAGTTGGTCTCCCTCGATCTCGGCCGACGGGCGCTACGTTGCGTTTGAGAGCTTGGCCTACAACCTGGTGCCGGGCGACACGAATGGCCAATGTGCCGTCTTCGTCCACGATTGCCAGACGGGGGAAACCACGCTCGCCAGCGTCTCCTCATCCGGCGAGCAGGGCAATGGCGCGAGCGGGCACCCCTCGATCTCGGCGGACGGGCGCTACGTGGCGTTTGAGAGTCGGGCCGGCAACCTGGTACCCGGCGGCACGAATGGCGAGTTGCATATATTCGTCCACGACCGGCAGGCGGGAGAGACAACGCGCGTCAGCATCTCCTCGTCCGGAGAGCAGGCCAATGAGTACAGCTACCTCCCTTCGATCTCGGGCGACGGGCGCTACGTAGCGTTTTTCGGCGGGGCCAGCAACCTGGTGCCCGGCGACACGAATAACAGATACGACGTATTCGTCCACGACCGTCAGACCGGGCAGACCACGCGCGTCAGCGTTTCCTCCTCGGGCGAGCAGGGCAATGCCATGAGCGAGAACCCGTCGATCTCGGCCGACGGGCGCTACGTGGCGTTTGAGAGCTATGCCACCAACCTGGTGCCCGACGACACGAATGGGCATTGGGACATCTTCGTCCATGAGTGCGAACCTGCCATCCCGGGCGACCTCGACGACGATGGTGACGTGGACCTCAGCGACCTGGCCGTCCTGCTGAGCAACTACGGCACGCCGAGCGGGATGCTCTACGAAGATGGCGACATCGACGGGGATGGCGACGTGGACCTGAGCGACCTGGCGGAGCTGCTGGCGAACTACGGCTCGATTCGCCCGTAGCGCCCCGGGTTGCTTCACCGCGGCCGGCCAACGGCCCAGTGCGCCGGACCGCCAACCCCGCCGATGCATTTCCGTCGGCGGCCGGCTGGCGGCCGGCGCGTGCGCGGGCCACGAGCACGGCCCAAACACAGATCACCGCCGAGCGGATTGTGCCGGGCCTGGGGTGCCACGCAGGACTCACGAAGCAGTGCGTCCGCGGCTATTGTGTGCCTTTCGAGCAGCAGAACGCGCCGCACTTCTTGTCGGAGTTGAGGATGTGAGTTCGCCACCAGTTTACCAGGAAGTCGGCGACTTCGGGTGAGATGCGTGTCTTCTTCTGCTCGAAGCGCTTGCGATAGCCCTGGACTTCCTCCACGAACTGTTGATGTTGGGCCTGGTGACTTTGACGATCGGGATATTCATAGCGGCGCATGTAGTCCTCTTCGGTGGAGAAGTGGTAGCGCGCGTAGTCGATCAACTCACCGATGACCGAGTTCACAGTGTCGAGTTCGCAGAGCACGGCTTCGAGCGTGGCCAGTTGTTCGCAGCGCTCGATCGCGTCATGGAGCTGGTTGATCAGGGCGAACAGCCGCTGGTGCTGCTGATCGATCGTGTTGATTCCGACACCAAACCGGTCCTCCCACTCGAAGAATGGCATGACAGTGCCCCTATCGACAAGGATCCAGACAGGTATCAGACCCTGGTTGCCTCACCGGCCGCACTATAAGGGACCCGGAGCGCTTGTGCCACCGCAAGGTAGGAGCATGGTGAAGTGCAGTTTCGTGAGGGGGTGGGATGCGACGACGGCGTGGTGCCAGGTTACAGGCTCGTCGCTGCGAAGAGTTGAAAAACCGGAGGCCGGCTCGCGGTCTCGTCAGCCGGCCAGGCTGGAAGCCTGGAGCACCTGAGCCACTGTTGATGTATCATGCCTGAAAGGGTGCGCTGGTGGCTCTTTCAACCAGTCTTCAATTATCAGGAGCTCAGAATGCCGGGCGACGCAGAGGAGTGTGAACACTGGGCCGAGGCTGCCCAAACCTATGACGCCGAGCATCGCCGCGGCGGGGGAGAGGCGTTGGAGAACGAACTCCGCTCGTGGTTGACGCGGCAGCTCACGGACGCTGACGAGGTCCTCGAACTGGGCTGCGGAACCGGCATCTTCTCGGCGATGATTGCCGGGCGGGTCAAGCACCTGACGGCGACGGACTTCAGCCCGGAAATGCTCGAGCAGGCCCGGCAGCGGCTGGGCGGTTACGATAACGTTGAAATACGCCGAGAAGATGCCTGCCAGACGTCATTCGCGGATGACTCGTTCAGCGCCGTGCTGGCCGTGAACCTGCTGCACCACGCGCGTGCGCCGGGCACCGTCGTCCGGGAATGCCGGCGCGTGCTGACGCCCGGCGGGAGAGTCCTCGTGGTCGACTGCGCCGGGCACGGATCCGCCCTGTTGGCGTGGATTCGGGCGAGCCTGCGCCGTCTGGTCCGGCCGGGGCGACCGGCGGAGGGCCACCACCACTTCACGCGCCACGATCTGCGCGTGCTGATGACCGACGCCGGCTTGACCGTTCAGGAGAGCACCGTGGTCCGCCAACGCCGCCCTCGGACGAGCTTCATCTGCCTCTGTGCTACAAAAGTGGACTGACTCCATCTGACATGGGCCTATAAGAGCAGCGCGCGGGTGCCAAGGGCCGGCGTCGGAGACGGTGCACTCACGGCAACTGACAAGCCCAGGTTTCAGGGATCGCATGATTACAGGCGATCGAGCTTGCCCGTGCGCGTTGCTCGCGCGGCACAATCACGGGCACGGACCGCAGCGAGCTCACCAGTTCAACAAAATCAACCGGCGGGGTCCCTGCCCACGGCACCCGGCGTGTGGCATGGCCGCTTCACGAGCGGCCATGTCGAGACCGAAACGCCAACATGCCCGCCGCACCGGCGGGCATGGCACACTACCGTCAGGCTCCATCGGATCGCGGCGATGCAGACTGTTCGGGTGTGCTGTCTTTCGGCAAGCTCAATCGCGCCGGGTGCCACTGGTGGCTTGTCCA
>CAZDTB010000126.1:5569-10850 GCA_964508075.1 uncultured Planctomycetales bacterium | reverse complement strand
AGTACCGGGATTTCCTGAACGCGGTGGACCCGACGGGAGCGAATCCGTACGGGCTCTACAATAGCTTGATGGACAGCGATTCGTACGGTTGCCAGATCACGTGGAACGCGGGAAGTTCGACCTACGACTTCAGCGGGCGGCCGAGCGGGACGGAAGCCGACTGGGTGGACCGGCCGGTGAACTATGTCTCGTGGGGCGACTCAGCCCGCTTCTCCAACTGGCTGCACAACGGCCAGGGCAGCGGCGACACGGAGACGGGCTCGTACGACCTGAACGGGGCGATGAGCGACGAAGACCTGATGGCCGTGACGCGTCAGGCGGACGCCACCTGGGCCATTCCCACGGAGGACGAGTGGTACAAGTCGGCGTATCACTACAACGACGGCGTGACGGGCAACTACTTCGACTATCCGACGAGCAGCGACAGCGAACCGAGCAACGATCTCGATGGTGGCGGCAACAACGCGACGTTCCACGACGGCGACTTCACCATCGGGAGTCCATACTACCGTACGGAGTTCGGGGCTCACGTGAACAGCGAGAGTCCCTACGACACGTTCGATCAGGGCGGGAACGTGTGGGAGTGGAACGAAGCGATACTATACCCGGAATACGGTGGCTATCGCGGCTTGCGTGGCGGGTGGTTCTTCTTCGGCGTCGGCCCCCTGCACGCGGCGAACCAGGGCTACCACCTCCCGACGGCCGAGTTCGACAGCTACGGGTTCCGTGTCGCCGAAGTTCCTGAGCCCGCTGCGATAGCACTGCTGGCTTTCGGAGCCGTAGGAGTGCTCGGTAGGAGAGGACGGTAAGAAGGTTACCCTTTGTCCTGTTCCCCTTTTGCACTTTTCCATCCGAGCGCAGCGAGGATCGAAGTTTCTTGAGAACTAACAACGGTTCGTATCGCGGTGTGCGTGGTGGGTCGTTCAACAACAACGACAACAACCTGCACGCGGCGAACCGCAACAACAACCCGACGAACGAGAACAACAACATCGGGTTCCGTGTCGCCGAAGCCCCTGAACCCCCGATTCAAGGGGCACGAAAAACCGGCCAGACCTGCGTGGGTGGCATTCAAGCTCACGCAGCCGTGCCGTGCTCAGGGACTACCCGGCCATCCGGCGTGTCCGCTGATTGGCGGGCAGGCAAAGAAGAAGGCTCGGCCGTGGCGAGTAGCCGCAAGGCGAAAGGCGCGGCCGGGCCGCACTCGTTCCAGCGGGACGGTCTTTGTCTCTTGCCATGCCGATCGAACTGGTGCTGGGGGAATCAAGACTCTTCAACCATTGCACTCGGCTGAAGAGTTACGATTCTCTCAACCCTAACTCGCTGGGTGCGTCATCGTTGTGACCTGAAACCACCATGCCGCTGTCGCCCCGTTTCCCTTCGACGAACAGCGTGAATGGTTGAGCAGGGCGGCCGCAAGATCCACCGTCTCGACTTTCCTACTATTCCGGGCAAGAGCACCCAAGTCGAATTCGGCCGTAGAGGACCCATAGGAAACAACAGAAGCGCGCATGGGGGTGGAGGGGGTATACACGTTACAGGAGATGTGCCTGGCTGTTTGGTATGAGTTTGATACCGATGCAAGCGTCGGGTGAGCGTCAGGATAGTGGGTAGCGTCCGGATGTCATTCCGACCGCGTCCGCCGACGGCGAACTGTTCTGCCGCTTCGAGCGGGAAGGCAAGCTGTCCAGAGAGGAAGCTCTGAGGCGAGAGAATAAGATCGCCGAGGTGGCGCACTCCGAATGCGTAAGGCTCATCGACTCGCTTGGCCTTAGCCAGGATGATAGAGTGCTGTGGTAACAGCTTGGCCAAGAGCCTTCGCGGGGAATCTCAGGTAGAGTCACTCAGCGACCGAGAGAAAGCGAACCAGGGCCAAGCTCGGTCTCGCGGTGGTCCTGGAATCCGACAGCATCCAGCCAAAGAGGTTGCGGGCCAACGAAAGGGCCAGGATGCAGGCGGCCGGCCGCCATCCGCCACGCCGGTCGCCTCGTCCGCTGCGCAGGTTTCTCCACGCCAGGTAGACGGCCGCCGGCTGCGCGGACGGCTGCTGGAAGGCACGACGGAGCTGCGGCGGGATCAGGGGGTCGAGGTCGAGTAACACCGGCCAGCCTCTTGACGCAAGATTTGCCGCAATAGTCGTTTATCGGCGCAAGGGCTGGCCGATCGCCTTGGGGCGGCTGCGGCGCCGTCCACCTGCTGCGTTATCGGGAGCCAGGGTTGACGAAGCACACCCAGGCCGCCTCCGCAGCCCCGGTTCCACGAGATGCAGAGGGTACCGGCTAAGCTGCGGAGATCGTGTGTTCTATTGAGCGGCGGTTTCGGCTATACTATAGAAACTGGGGTAATTGGCCTGGGCGAAGGCATCGGGGAGAATCTCGGAGGGGAAAGATCGTGAATTTGCGGGCTCATGTTATCACTCTGTCCATCTGGGTCACCATCGTGGCACCGGGATCCAACGGCGCGTCCGCGCAGCCGTGCGAGTTGGGCTGGGATCCGTCGATCGGCAACCAGTGGTTCTCGATGCCTTTGCCAAATGGGAATTCCCCCGGCACGCGCGCGTTTGCGGTTTTTGACGATGGAACCGGTCCCGCTCTGTACAGCGGCGGAGCGAGGAATTATGTAGAGGGCGCGGTCACGAAATGGACCGGGGTCTCCTGGGTACCTGTCGGGGGCGGGGTGGACCACTCTCCACAGGCCCACGTCCTGTTCGTGTTCGACGATGGCACGGGCCCGGCGCTTTATGCCGGCGGGTCGTTCACGGAGGCGGGGGGCGCACCTGCTAACAGCATCGCGAAATGGGACGGCAGCTCCTGGTCGGCCTTGGGCGGCGGGCTCACTAACGGTTATTACCAGACAATCGTCTTTGCGCTGGCGGCTTACGACGATGGCGGCGGGCCGGCACTCTACGCGACCGGCCGCTTCGAGTCAGCCGACGGCATCCCGGTCAGACACATCGCCAAGTGGGACGGTACATCCTGGTCGGATGTCGGGGGCGGGCTGGACGGCATGTACTACATGGACCGAGCCAATGCGCTGGCGGTCTTCGACGACGGCAGCGGCGAAGCCCTCTACGTCGGAGGAGTGTTGGACGGCGCCGGCGGCGTGACATCGCCGGGCATCGTCAAGTGGGACGGCACATCGTGGTCCGCGGTGGGTGGGGGCGTGGGTACCAGTTATCCCACAGTTCGTGCCCTGCGCGTGTTTGACGACGGGACGGGCCCGGCCCTCTACGTCGGGGGGACTTTCTGCTTTGAATCTCCCGACGAAGATCTGCTGAACCGGATCGCCAAATGGGACGGGAGCTCGTGGTCGCCGCTTGGATCGGGGCTGCCCCGTTGGGTTGCCTCGTTGGAGGTGTTTGACGACGGGACCGGCCCGGCCCTGTACGCCGGGGGCAAGTTCAACGAGTCCGACCCTGGCGGTACGGAGGGTATGAACTACATCGCCAAGTGGAATGGTACCACGTGGGAGCCGCTGGGAACCGGGACGAATGCCAACGTTTACTTCATGGAGGTCTTCGACGACGGATACGGCCCGGACCTCTACGTGAGCGGCGGTTTTACAGAAGCCGGCGGCATGACGACCCATACCATCGCCCGCTGGGGCTGCTCACCAGCGTTTCTAGCCCTGGCGGCGGACCCCCCGACCTGTCCCGCGCTTGGAGAGACGCTGACGGTAACGTTGCACATGTTCAGGCTCGGCACGTTTGAGGCTTCCGGGTTCCAGGCGTATCTCTCGTTTGATGACTCCATCCTGAGTTTCGTCAGCGGTGCATACACGCCCGAGCCATTCGGGCTTCACCTCATCGATCCGATCACGGCCGACGGAGGCAACATCGACCTGGCGGCGAGCATTGACAAGGTCGCCGGTCAGACCCCCACCTCGGCCGACGCCGACCTGGCGACGCTGGTCTTCGAGGTCGTGGGGGAAGACTGCGCTGGAACGACCGTCAGCTTCCGCCCCCACGCGCCAGCGACACATCTCTTGAATATCGACGGCGAGGAGCCCCCCTATGGGCTGGTCAGCTTAGACTCGTCGAGCATCCTCATTGACGACACACCCCCGACGATCACGTATTGCCCGCCCGACATTATGGTCCTCGTCAACCCGGGCGAGGAGAGCGCGAGTGTCGATCCGGACACGGCCACCGGGAGCGACAATTGTGACGTATCCGTTTTCGGCACGCGCAGTGACGGCTTGGCGCTGACGGACCCGTATCCCGTCCACACGACGATCACCATCACGTGGACGGCAGAGGACGCGTGCGGGCACTTTGCGGAGTGTGAGCAACACATCACCGTCGGTGTGCAAGGCATACTTCACGTTGATGTGGATGCCCCCGGTGGCGGCGATGGGACGAGTTGGGCCACCCCTTTTGACGATCTTCAAGAGGCTCTCAGTGTGATCGGATCAGAGCACGAGATTCGGGTGGCCCAAGGAACGTACACCCCCGATCTCGGCAGCGGCGATCGGACGGCCTCTTTCAGGCTGATGAACGGTGTAGCGATCTGCGGCGGCTACGCCGGCTGGGGAGAGTGCGATCCCGACCTGCGGGACACAGACTTGTTCACGACGATTCTGAGCGGTGACTTGGATCACAACGACACTGGCGCCGGCGGACATGAAGAGAACAGCTACCACGTCGTGGTCGCTAGTGTAGTGTCTCACAAATACGATACCGTGGTGGGGCAGGCCTCCGTGCCTGTCACGGCGGGCAGGGACGCCCGCCCCACCTCTACAGAAGGTTGCTTGTTTCTGAGACAGTACACTAGCGGCACGGACGAAACCGCGGTCCTCGATGGATTCACGATCATGGGCGGAAATGCCGACGGACCATCCACCTACGACCGTGGGGCCGGAATCTACAACGACGGCGCAAGTCCCACCGTGGCCAACTGCGCCTTCAGCGACAACTCGGCCAACTATGGCAGTGGGTTGTACAACATCAATGGCAGCCCGATGCTGACCCACTGCACGTTCAGCGCGAACTCCGCAGTCGACATCGGTGGCGGGATGGTCAACGAGGCCGGAAGTCCCGCCCTGGCCAACTGCACCTTCAACAGCAACTCGGCGAACTACGGCGGTGGGCTGTACAGCACCGGCGATACCCCGACGCTGACCCACTGCACGTTCAGCGGGAACTCGGCAGCAGACAGCGGCGGTGGAATCTACAACCAGGCCGGGAGTCTCGTCGTGGCCAACTGCGCCTTCAGCGGCAACTCGGCCAGCTACGGCGGCGGTTTGTACAACAGCGGCGACACCCCGACGCTAGCCAACTGCA
>CAZDTB010000126.1:0-5559 GCA_964508075.1 uncultured Planctomycetales bacterium | reverse complement strand
TATTACGACGGCGGCGGGATGTACAACCGCCAAAGCAGCCCGAGGGTTACCAACTGCACATTCAGCGGAAACTCGGCCGGCGACGAGGGCGGCGGGATGTGCAACTTGGACTACAGCAGCCCGAGGGTTACTAACTGCACGTTCAGCGCAAACTCCGCAGTGGACGCGGGCGGCGGGATGGTCAACTACGATGGCAGCCCCGCGCTGAGCAACTGCATCCTCTGGGGCAACATCGACAATGACGGGATGGACGAGTCTGCGCAGATTCATGTAGATGGTCCGGCCCCCATCGTCAACTATTGTTGTATCCAAGGCTGGACCGGCGGGCTGGGTGGGACCGGCAACCTCGGCGACGATCCGCTCTTGACCGATCCCGACGGGGCCGACAACATCCCCGGCACCGGCGATGACGACCTGCACCTGCAACCCGGCTCGCCGTGCATCGACGCGGGGGACAACGACGCGGTGCCGCCCGACGACCAGCTCGACCTTGACGGGGACTGCGATACCGGCGAGCGCATGCCGATCGACCTGGACGGCAACGAGCGCTTCGCTGACGATCCGGCCACCGAGCCCGATCCTGGCCACGGCGATAAGCCGGTCGTGGACATCGGCGCCTACGAGTTCGGCAGCACACCGCCCCCGCTTGATGACTGCAACAAGAACGGTGTGCCCGACCTGTGTGATATCGACAGCGGAACGTCGCCCGACGACAACGCCAACGGCGTTCCCGACGAGTGCGAGCCCTGTCTGGAGCCCGGCGACTCCGGTCGCCACTGCACCGCCGACATCTATCCGAACAACCACGACGGCGTGTGGGACTATTTCGACGACGGTGACTGCGTCGTCGACCTGTGGGACCTCGCCCAGTTGCTGGGCAACTATGGGACGACGAGCGGCGCTACGCGTGAAGACGGCGACATCTGCCCGCCGCCAGATGGCGATGGCGCGGTCGGAATCGGGGACCTGGCCGAGCTGCTCGGCCAATACCGCGACGACTGCAATTGAATCAGGTTGTGGATGCGTTCCACCCTAACGAGCCAACCCGCCACGCTCCGGGCCGCAGCCCCCTCACCGCGCGCCGGCGTTTTCTCGATCGACCTCGAGGATTTCGCTCAATTGTCGTGCTTCTACAGGACCGGAGCTGTGCCCGACGTGTCGGCAGACATCGATCGACAAATGGATGCCGTTCTGGCGACGCTGGCCGAGCACGACGTGCGGGCCACGTTCTTCGTGCTGGCGATGGTGGCGTCGCGGCGGCCGGACATCGTCCGCCGCGTGCATGAGGCCGGCCATGAGGTCGCGACCCATGGCAGCGGGCACGTTCAGGCGTTTCGACAAAGCCGGGCCGAGTTCAAAGCCGACGTCGGCGACAGCATCAAGATCCTGGAAGACATCATCGGCGAGCCGGTGCTGGGCTATCGCGCGCCGATCTTCTCGATCGGTCGGGAGAACCTCTGGGCGCTCGACGTGCTCGCCGAGCTGGGCCTCGTCTATGATTCGAGCATCTTCCCGGTGCGTCTGTCGCGCTACGGCATTGACGGCTTCGATCCGCTGCCGCGCCCGTACGCCCTCCCGGAAGGCGGCCGGCTGGTGGAGATTCCGCTGCTAGTCGTGCAATACGGCCGGCGGCGCTATCCGGTCGCCGGCGGCGGCTATCTGCGCCTGATGCCGCAGATGCTGCTGCGCAAGGTCGTGGACATTGTGGGAAGGGCCGGCCAGCAGTTCACGCTGTACCTGCATCCGTACGAATTTGACCCGGAGCGGTTGGACGTGGCGCGCTCGATACCACGCGAAAGGAGGATACCGGCCGTCAAGCGGGCGCTGCTGAACGCGAAGCGGAATCTCTGGCGCAAGAGCATTATCAAGAAAGTCCGCTGGCTGTGCCGGAACGTGCGGTTCACCACGTACGCCGAGCTGGCACGGCAGGTCGCCAGCCAGCAAGAGCCGCGCAGCTTGATCTCTCAGTAGGACAAGGGACGCTCGTCCGTCACTGGCCCTCGCTCTTCGAATCCTCCGGAGCCTTCGACTTGCGCTCGACGCAGAGCTTCGGCGCATGTGCGTCTGCGTCCTGGAATGAGTATTCCCTGAGCTTGAATCCGTTCGGAAGATCAGCAATGACCTTTGATGGCCGGACCGCGTCGTGGGATCTGAGGACGGCGATATTGTCCTGGTGAACGGTCGCGCGCAATGAAAACCCGAGTTGGTAACCCTGCCAATACAGGTATCGAGTCACGAACCTTCCGATCCCGAGCCCGGCCATGGAGGCGGCGACCAACCTGCCGATATAGGCTCTCTTCGCCACAAACAGCTTGATAAGCGCATAGGCGACAAGGTCGTCGCCCTTGAACAGTCCGTAGGTCAGGATCGTTCTCGATTTCAGCACGCGCCGCAGCGATTGGCGGTCCAGCCCATGCGGGTGAAAGAAGCGCAGATGATCCTCTGACGCCGCGGCAATCGTGGAAAACAGCTGATCGAGGTCCCCAACATCCAGCGGTCGCATCGTGGCCTGCTCGCCAAAGACTGTTCCGGAGACGGCGGCGTCGGCCAGCACGCGACGGATGCGCCGGCCATGCACCGCGATCGTCAGCGCGGCGTTGCCAGCGGCCATCAGGTCGTAGACCCACGGGGCCGCCGCTTTGACGCGGTAAACGATTCGGTCGAGCCAGGACGCCATCGGCTCATCCTCCGTTACGGGGCGGTGCCGCGGCCGGTCAGGAACGTCTCAGGTGGCCCGGATCGCCTGAAGCAAGACCTGCTCAAGGCGATCGGCCAGGATGTCGCGGGCAAACTCACGTTCGGCGAGGGCGCGGCCGTTGCGGCCCATCTCCTTTAGCTCTTCGGGTCGCTCGCGCAGGCCAAGAACGGCATCGGCGAAGGCCTTCGCGTGGTCAGACTCGACCGCAACGCCGCAGCGGTGCTCGGTGATCATGTCGGCCAGCCAGCCGGGGTAGTTGTTCAGCACCGGCAGTCCCGAAGCGATGTAGTCGAAGAATTTGTTCGGCGAGGTACTGTAGTACAGGGCCGGATGGTTTCGCAGAATCATCAGCCCGACGTCCATTCTCGGCTGAATGCGGGCCAGCTCTTCCTTCCGCATCGGGTCGACCCAACTGATGATGTCATCGAGGCCCTCCTGACGACTCCGCTGCATCAAACGCGGCTTCTCGCCTCCCTGGCCAATAAAGACAAAACGGACACCCGTTACGCCCCGGCGTTTGAGCTCCGCCGCGGCGTCCAGCACTGCGTCGAGACCGTTCATGCGCCCATGGGCCCCGGTGAAGACCAGCCGGAAATCATCGACGGGCCCGAAGCGGTCATCATCCAGCTTGCCGTCGGACGGGCGAAACAGATCCACATCAGCGGCGTTCGGAATCAGTGTGACGCGTTCCGGCGGGTAACCCGTGCGGCAGACGCCGTCCTTGATGCCGGGCGAGAGCGCGATGATGTGCTTGGCGGCGCGGTAGATCCGCCGCTCGAGCCGCCGCGAGTACCAGATCAGCAACGGGTTTCTGAGGAAACCCTGTGCAATCAGGGCTTCCGGCCACAGGTCGCGCACCTCGAACACGAACGGCACGCCGAAGTGCCGGCCCAGCTCCATCCCCGGCAGGCCGATAAACAGCGGCGTGTGCGTGGCGAACACGACATCGGGCCTGGGGAGCTTCTTCCCGACACGCGCCGCCAGCTTGGCGAAGTGCAGGAAATGGCGCATGCGCTGAAAGGCGCTCAGGCCCGTTCCCACTGACCCGCGCGCGTACGCCGCGGCGATGGGGACGACGCGGATGCCTTCGAGGTCGACCTCGAAGTAATCGCTTCCCTCCGGCACGGTCAGTCGCTGCTCGGTGTGCCGGCCAGAGGTCATCATCGTGACGTAATGGCCTTTCCGCACGAGGCGCCTGGCAAACTCATACGAGCGGGTACCGCTGTAGTCCTCGCGGGTGTGAAAGTACTGATGCAGGTAAAGGACATGCACAGCGCGGCCCTCTCGCAGTGGAACCCTACCAGGAAACCCCTTCGTAGCCTTCAGCGTCGCGACGCATGATCTGCGAGGAATCCTCCCGGGCGATAGAGAACGCCCCATGGCGCGGGCCGGGGGGGAGCTCGCTGGTTGAAACCGAAGTAGAATCTGGCATTGCGACAGCTGATCCTCGTTCTTGCGCTCAGACCCGTGCAGCTTACGCGCGACTGAACGGCGTCGATGCCGGATTATACGAGCGGGCGACGCAGCATCGACTGCTTGCGGTCTCGATTTCCGTCAGGATTATGGGACCGATGAGCAACCGCCTCTTGCGTGACCCCGTGGGCCCGCGCGCCTCCCGGGAGCCAAATCGCCGCGGGATGGAAGCGGGCCGTCTCTATCAGCCGGATTTTTTCAAACTGGGCGCGTAGAATACCGTGTCGAGATTAGCCGGACATCCGAGCCGCGAGCACGTGAGGAAGACACTCATGACGTCGACGCAGATCCAGGACCGGGACAAAGTACAGACGTTCTTCGACACGCACGTCGCTGACTATGACGCATTCTACGAGCAGCCTTCGGCGTTTGGCCGCTGGTTCAATCGCGTGTTCCGCAAAGCCATCCAATTGCGCCGAGACGAAGTCGTCACGCTGGCGAAAGAATACGATTGCAAGACGCTACTCGACGTCGGCTGCGGCAGCGGCCGCAACACGGTGTTCTGGGCCCATCATGGGCTCGAGCGTCTCCACGGCGTGGACATCTCGTCGCCGATGATCGACAAAGCGAACGACGTCGCGAAGCAGCTGAAGCTCGAAGATCGCTGTACGTTCGAGCTGGCCGATTTCATGGAGCTGCAGCCGAACGAGAAATACGACATGGTCGTGGCCTGCGGCGTTTTTGACTACGTCGTCGATGGGGAGGCGCTGCTAAGACAGATGAGCCGCTTCGCCAACAAGATCATCTACGGGAGCTTCCCGAAATGGACGCTGGTGCGGTCGCCGCTGCGTAGGCTGCGTTACACGCTAAGGCGTTGTCCGACGCACTTCTACTGGTGGCGTGAGCTTACCGAGATCTTCGACGCCGTCGGGTTCGGGACAATGGGTGTCCGGCGACTCGGCGGTGGGTATCTGGCCTGGAGCGTCAAGGAATAGACGCCGATTCAGCGAGGCGCGCTGGGCCAACCGCTGGACCGACTGCTGGTGGCGTTGCGCTGCACGGTCCATCAAGACGCATCATGTGCCCTGAAGGGCGTCTAGGAGAACCCGCTCGAGTCTGCCGGCGAGCTTGTCACGCGCAAACTCGCGCTCTGCCAGCGCGCGGGCATTCGCACCCATCGAACGGCAGAGATCGGGATTCGCGGCCAGCTCCTGCAAGGCGTTGGCCAGCGATTCCGGATCGGCCGGGTTGACCAGTCTTCCGCAAGCGTTTTCCTCGATGGTGGTGCCCAACCAGCCCGGGACGTTGATCAGTACCGGCTTCCCGGCGGCCAGGGCGTCAAACATCTTGTTGGGCGACCAGGACTGCTCTCTGTGCGTATTGGCGTAGATGGTCATGCACGCGTTGCAGCCAGCGACGATCTGGGCCACGCGGCTCTTGCTCGGCAC
>CAZDTB010000125.1:0-10857 GCA_964508075.1 uncultured Planctomycetales bacterium | reverse complement strand
CCACCTCGTTGTTCGCGTGCATGATCGTCACGAGCACGGTTGCCGGCGAGAGTGCCTTCTCCACGTCCGCCGGATCCACACGCCCGAATTCGTCCACCGGCAGTACGGTAACGCGGAACCCCTGCGTTTCGAGATGGCGGCAGACCTCGCTTACCGCCGGATGCTCGACCGCCGACGTGATGATGTGGTTGCCCTGGTCGCGCAGCGCGTACGCCGCGCCGCGAATCGCCAGGTTGTTCGATTCCGACCCGCCGCTGGTGAACACGATTTCGTCCGGCTGGGCCCCGAGCATCTCAGCTACTTGACGCCGGGCGGCCTCGACCGCCTGCTTCGTCCGCACGCCGTACGCGTGGCTGCTCGACGGATTGCCGAAATGTGTATCCAGATAAGGCCGCATCGCCGCGACGACGGCAGGATCGAGCGGCGTCGTCGCGTTGTAGTCCAGATACACGGGTTCCACGGGGAGCATCCTCTGCTGCGGTTCCTGCGCGGCTTCGAGCCCGATCGGAATCCACGCGTACACGAGTTACCCTGTTCGCGCCGGGAAATCAAGCGTGACCCACCTCAGGTGAACGCGAGCACCAGGTGACAGCAGGGGAGATACAGTGGGACTCGAGCCCGGGATGGTCGAGATGGCTGAGCGTGTGTCGGCTCTATCCGTTAGAATCCGACTGCCTGAAGGCGACTCCGGATCAGCGAAGAGCTTGGAAATACCGATGGTGGCGAGTCCGACACCGACTGGCGGGAGTTCCCCGGAAGAACGGGCGGGCCTCACGCGCGATGTGGAAGAGCACCCACGCCGCAAATACTCGTTGCTGCTCAAGCTCTGCATCTGCGTTTTGTCGCTGGTGATCGCACTCGCGCTGGCCGAGATCACCGTGCGTCTGCTTCCGCGGAAGGTTCTGGGCTTCACGTACCGCGACGGGTTTTTTCTGCCGGCCCGACAACGTGAACGGGACGCCTTCCGCAACTCGCTCGGCCGCCACGACGTCGAGCACGAATTGCAGAAGCCGCCGGGCGTGCGACGCGTGCTGCTGCTGGGTGATTCGTACGTTGCCGCCGGCGTCGTCGACGTGTCGGAGATTCCGGGCCAGCGGATGGAGCACTATCTCAACACCGGCTCCGACCAGCGCTACGAGGTCATCTCGCTCGGCAAGGGAAACTGGGGACAGCGCGCGGAGCTGGACGTCTTTCAGCGCGTCGGCCAGGACTTCGCTCCGGATATCGTCGTAACGCTCTTCCTTTCCTTCAACGATGTGGAGAACAGCTCGCCCGCACTTTCGGACCGGGCGCGTCAGCATCGGCTGAAGCAAGGAAGCGCCCGCCCGGGTCGCACGCGTGTCGCCGCCGAGGATATGCCGCTGCTCGTCCTGCGCTGGTCGGTGCTCAACCAGTTGTTGTCGTACCGGCTGGCCTACTTCTGCCGCGACAAGACCGTCGCCGGGATCCCCCCATCCTACTATGTCTACGCCAAGGACCAGGACGAAGAGTGGCGTGCGGCGTGGCGAGCGACCGAAGACCTGATCCTGCAAACCAAGGCGGCGGTCAACGCCATCGAGGCCCGCTACGTCGTGGTCGCCGCCTCGACGCCGCACGGCGTTTGGGGGGCCGAAGAGGGCTTGCGGCGTCTGATGGTCGAGTACCCCGGCATGAAGGATCTGGAGTGGGATCTCGACCAGCCGGACCGGCGCATGGAGCGACTGTGTCAGGAGAACGACATCCCGTTTCTCGCGCTCGAGCCGCTGTTCCGGATCGAAACCCAGAAGGGCCGCCGGCTGCACTTCCCGGTTAACGGGCACTGGAATCCCGAAGGCAACGACTTGGCGGGTAGGCTCATGGCCGAGTTCCTGCTGGGCCTCGAAGAACCCGCTGAGCCCGCCGGCCCCTAGTGGTCTGGTTCACCCTGTTTGCATCTTATCCGGGTGGCACGGGCGTCTCGCCCGTGAGGTGTGCACAGGCGGGACGCCTGTGCCACCCTTACTTTGAGGGCTCTCATAATATGCTCCATTTCTGAATCACTACGCCTCGGCCGCCGTCTCGAAAAAACTCTTGCGACCGCCTTCGTCGGGCGATACGCTCAAATCAGGCTTCCAGTCAATCAGAGTTCGAGCCTGCCGGGGGACGGCAGTACTGTCGGGGGACTGATGGGACCGTCCGGGGTCCGTGATGCGGATGGGGAAAATGCGTTTGTCTGCGGCAATCTTGGCGCTGTTCCTGGCTTTAGCCACCGGTCCCCGCGCCTTCGCGCAGGCCAGCTCCGTTTGCGTTGAACACGACGCCGACGATGGCATGGAAGTCGATCACGCCATCTGGTACGACGACGAGGAGCTCAACTGCATGGGCTCGGTCGGCGGGCAGTCGCACGACATCGCACTGCGCTTTCACCTGCCCGACCTCGACCCGGGCGACAGCTTCGTCTACGCCCGGTTGCTCGTGCCCGGCACCGGCGATGGGCAGGTAGACTCCGAGCTCGGTCTGCGCATCGTGGGTGTTGACGACGACGGTGTTGCTCCATTCGGCGAGCTACGCCCCTCGCGGCTTCCGAAGACCGCGGCAACGGTCGACTGGGAAGTCACTGCTAACTGGCCGCAGCCGGCCGCGGACTACGAGTGCACGCCTTTGCGCCGCTACAGCCCCGATATCTCCCCGATCATCAACGAGGTCCTGCAGCGTCCCGGCTGGGGCGGCGGCCCGCACGGCAAGACGCTCGCGCTCGTGATCGAAGACAGCCTGGAGGTCGGCACAAGCTACCTCACCGTTCGCGATTACTACGTCCTGGAGTCTGGCCGGTGCGACAATTTCGGCTACCCCGCTCGCGTCGTAGCTCCCGCGCTTGAGCTGTACCCTTCGGTAGCTTCGACCTTCATCGCCCAGGAGCTGCTCGGCCGGCCGACCGACCATTCCGCGACGGTCAACGCGCTCGCGCTGCTGACGTTGGAGGTCTACTTCGAATATGGCACCGGTTCCGGGCAATACACGCAGCAGACAGTGGTGGCGGCTTGTCCCGGGCAGACCCCGTTCGAAGCGGTGCTCGACCAACTCTCGGCCGACACCGAGTACTACTATCGCATGCGCTATCGCCAACCCGGGGACGCTGAGTTCCTGGCCGGCCCGGAGTACTCGCTCCACACTCAGCGCGCTCCGGAGAGCACCTTCGTCTTCACTATCCAGGCCGATTCCCACCTCCAGAACGCGCTGCGCGGCAACCGATTGGACCACATGGCGCTCTACCGGCAAACACTCGCCAACGCCCTCGCCGACCAGCCGGACTTCCATATCGACCTTGGCGACACTTTCCAGAGCGAGCACTACGCCGGCCGTTGTGTGGTGGACTTCGAGGACACCGTCCAGCGTCACCTCGACCAGCGCCCGTACCTCGACCAGCTCTGCCATTCGACGCCGTTCTTCAGCGTGCTGGGGAATCACGAAGGCGAACAAGGCTGGCGGCTCGACGGCGATCCGGACAATCTGGCCATCTGGGCAACCAACGCCCGCAAACTGCTCTATCCCAACCCGGTGCCGGACGACTTCTACGTCGGCAACGAGACCGCCGAACCGCTGGTCGGCCTGCGCGAGAACTACTACGCCTGGGAGTGGGGCGATGCTCTGTTCGTCGTGCTCGACCCCTACTGGTACACCACCAGCAACCCCCACGCCGAGGGCGCCGACAACTGGAGCTGGACGCTCGGCGACACTCAGTACCAGTGGTTACAGCAGGTTCTCGAAAACAGCACCGCGAAGTTCAAGTTCGTCTTCTCGCATCAAATGGTCGGCGGACTCGATCACTATGGCCGCGGCGGCATCGAGGCCGCCCGCCATTTTGTCAGCGGAAACCCCTCTTTCGAATGGGGCGGCGAGGACCCCGAAGGAAACTACATCTTCGACGCCATGCGCCCGGGGTGGGGCCTGCCGATCCATCAGCTCATGGCGCAACACCACGTTGCGATCTGGTTCCACGGCCACGATCACCTCTTCGCCAAGCAGGACCTCGAGGGCATCGTGTATCAGGAGTGCCCCAGACCCAGCGATGCCGAATACGGCCTGGGGGCCGGATCGGATTATGTATATGGCGACGTCCTTCCCAACTCCGGCCACCTGCGCGTAACCGTTGCTCCCACGCAGGTCACCGTCGAATACGTGCGTGCTTACCTGCCCGGCGACGGCCCCAACGGCGAGATCGCCTACACCTACACCATCACCGATTGCAACAGCAACGGTGTGCCGGATACGCACGATATCGCCTCCGGCACCAGCCACGACTGGAACGGCAACGGCGTCCCCGACGAGTGCGAGTGCCTTGGCGACCTCGACCACGACGCCGTCATCGGCGCCGGCGACCTTCAGCTTCTACTCAACTCATACGGCAGTGACGCGGGTGGCGACCTCGATGGCGACGGCGACACCGACCTGTCCGACCTGGCCATCCTGCTCGCCTGCTACGGCGAGACCTGCGAGTGAATGCAACGCACGAGCCGACCGCGCCTGCGGCAGATCACGCAGCGCCGCTGCCCGGAGTGGAGGCAGACGGGGTGCTCTCCGCCGACATTCGTAATTGCATTGCGACAGTCGGTGTGCTACAAAGATAGTCGACGAGCGCCGAAGCCCGGCGGCGGCCCCGAAGCTGCTCAGGCAGGAGGGCCTCGGACGGTGGCGCTGCCTCTTCTCGTCAAGATAAGCAACAGTCGCCACATATCGGGCAACGGCAAGCGTCCCGGCCTGACCGGGACCGACCAGCACAAATCCGTATGTTGCCGCAGGAGATTGCAGCATGCGCGTCAAAGACGGCTTTACGTTGATTGAGTTGCTGGTCGTGGTTGCCATCATTGGGCTGTTGACTGCCATCCTGCTGCCGGCGCTGAGCCGCGCCCGCGAGCAGGCCAAGACCGCCATATGCCTGTCGAACCAGAAGACGCTGAGCCTGGCGTTCGTCATGTATGCCAGTGACAACGATGATGCCGTGGTGAGCTGCTGGACGGGGCCCACGGGCTGGGTCGATTGGCCGAAACGCCTGAACGGCCATTATCTCACACAACAGGAACTGGCAAACGTCACGCATCTGCGATGCCATATCCGCGGGATCGAGGACGGCACACTGTTTCCATACGTCAATATGGTCGAGGTCTACCACTGTCCCTCGGATACACGCGACAGCTACGATCCCTACGGGGGATACCTCGCTTATCGCACCTATTCCATGCCGAATTGCATGAACGGAGACGCAGGCTGGGAAATACACATCGGCGGCGGCATTGTGACAAAAAAGGTCACAAACATTCCCGAGTCGGCCACCAAGTACGTGTTCCTGGAAGAATCCGACTGGCGCGGGATGAATATGGATTCGTGGGTCATGTGGCTGGACGAGGAAGGGTGGATCGACGTACTGACCGTCTGGCATGAGAAGCAGAGCACGATCGCCTTCGCCGACGGTCACGCCGAAGTGCATGCCTGGCTGGAAGAGCTGACCATAACCATGAGCAGAGATCATCTGCTGGATCAGCCCTGTCCGGATAGTGATGACTGGGAGTATATGTCTCGCGGCTGGACCAAGCGGTGAAAAGAGAGCGGATATCCGCTCTGGCAGCTAACGAACTGCCGCCGGCCAGCGGTGTGGTGAAGCTCTTTACGGTCATGGCCACTTCAGCGCACAACCGAGTCTCGAAGCTGGCCTCGTTGGCAGATGGATCTCGGGAGGTTAGGAGTTCGACCCAGGCGTCGTCATTCTCGTCGCGCTGCGGCATCGGCGGGTTGAGCCCCGCCGGTGGCCGGTGATCCACGGGTCGGCGGTTCCAGAAGCCCGAGCGCGACGACCGGTACACCCGGAAACGCGACGGACGAATCCGAGTGCCCCAGCACAATGGCCCGTTGTGCCGAGACCACCGTCTCCAGAAGTTTTCCGAAAGCGTTGTAGATCTTCGCGACCGGCTGGCCAGCCGCAGTAAGGTCGCCGGGCTTCACCAGGAAACGGATGATCCCGCTGCTCGAACTGAGTGCGCCGTCCGAGTACCTCAGGAAGCGCCGCCGACACTCTCGAGGCAGTTCGAACTCGAATGGTTTCTGTTGCGGCGCTGCCATGCCCAGTTCACTGAGCAGGTTCCAGATCGCTCGGACGCCGCAGTCAACGTTGGTTTCGTTGACGACGTACGCCTCGCCAAGCTCGAAGGTGAGCGCGGGGACATCGCGGAGAAGCAGGCTCCCCGTGAGTGTCTTCTGAGAAACAAGCGACTCAGGGGACCTGCTCGATTCCTCCACGAGCAGCAAACCGGTGCGGCGGGCGAATCGCCGGATGCGAGCGTAGGCGTCGCGATGCGCCCCCTTGCGCTGAGGGTCGACGACGACATACGGGATCGAATTGCGCCAATCGTTGTGCAGGTCCAACACCAGTGCCGGCTGTGTTTGAAGAATCTCCTGAAAGATCGTCGCGGCGATGCGATGCGCCAGGGAACCGTGGTCGTTTCCGGGGAAGCTGCGGTTGAGATCTTCTCCGCCCATCGCGATGTGCCGCGAACCCACCTCGAACCCCATGGGATTCATCAGCGGGAAAGCCCGCACTTCACCGCGGAGCAGCGGCGTGCGTTTCAGCCGCCGGAAGATCTCCTGAATGACCACGACTCCGCCCACTTCGTCGCCGTGCGCGCAAGCAGTAAGCCATACGGTGGGGCCGGCGTCGGCTGCCGCGGCCGTCATCATTGCCAACCGCCAGCGGGACAGGTCTGAACCCGTGAGTATCCTCCGAAGGGAGTATCGGACACTCGGCCGCGGTCGACTTGCCGATCGATCAACCATGGGTGGACCCACGACGGCTCACTGCGACCGATTCCAAATCGCTGGACTTGCGCACGATCCTGTCATCGGACATTTCCCATTGGCCGCTCGGGAGGCCCTGATGCTACGGGCGCGCCAAGCCCATTTCAAGGAAGCGTGGACATTCTGGCGAGGATGCCTGCCCTTGAACCCCAGATTCCGTCCATCCCGCCGCTCCGGATCGCCGGACGGGACGTTTGCCCCTTACGCCACGTAGCACCAACCGTCTCCTGGCCGGAACCATCACGCCCTTCGCCTTGTCGTAGCGGCCACGCCGAGGTCCACGCCTGGCAGGAAGAGCTGACCATCACCATGAGCAGAGATCATCTGCTGGATCTTCCATGCCCGGACAGCGTGGACTGCGAGTACATGCACCGCGGCTGGACCAAGCGCTAGACACCGGGCCGCCAGCCACCCTGGCAACTGCCCGGCGCGCAGGCTGGCTTGCTGACGTCGGTCAAACGATGCCCAGCGGCGGATTCGTCTTCCAGCGCCCGCGCGTGAAGTCGGGAATGTCTACCGGCCGGCTCCGGTTCGCGACCGAGCGCTCGCTCGCCTCGCAGATCGCGCTCCACGCCGCCGCGTCGTAGACGTCCATGTCCGTCGGAACGCCCTGCCGCAGACATTGGATCAAACGGTAGTCCTCGAGGAAGTCCATCCCGCCGTGCCCGCCGTTGGCCTGCTTGACCTCCTCCGACTTCCACAGCGGGTGCTCGAACTCCTCGTAGTACTGGTCAAGCTCTTCCCAGCCGTGGCCGGGGCTACGGCCTTCGATGTGCACGCGCGCGACGGGCCACTTGCGGAAAATGCCGCGCGTGCCCTGCAGCATGTGAATGCGGCTGTACGGCCGCGGGAGGTTGGTGTCGTGCACGAGGTAGATCGTGCGGCCGTTGACGGTCTTGATCAGGCTGACGTTGACATCGCCCAGAACGTATTTCTCGTTGCGGCGTGGATCATCGGGTTCGAGGCGCTCTTCTTGCCAGAGTTGTAGTCCGCGTGACGGGCTGCTCATCGAGACGAGGTAATCGAAGCGATCGCCGCGGTTGATGTTCATGCACTGGGCGACCGGTCCCAGGCCGTGCGTGGGGTAGAGGTTGCCGTTGCGTTTCGTGGAGTGCGCTCGGCGCCAGAGGCCCTCGCCGCCATCGGAGAATTTGACGCCGCGCAGGTCGTGCAAGTAGCCGCATTCGCCGTGCAGGACTTCGCCGAGCAGGCCCTGACGGATCATGTTGAGGCACATCATCTCGGCCCGGTCATAGCAGGCGTTTTCCATCATGACACAGCGTTTGTGGTACTTCTCGGCGTTCTCGACGAGCTGCCAGCATTCGTCGATGGTCACGGCGGCCGGTACTTCGGTGGCCGCGTGTTTTCCGTTCTTCATGGCCGCGACGGACACTGGAACATGCCAGCGCCATGGGGTGGCCGTTAAGACCAGATCGAGATCTTCCTCGGCGCAGAGGCGCTCGAAGTCACGCTCGCCACGCATATAAAGCGTCGGTGCCGGCTGGCCGGCGTCCTGGATCATCTTGCTGGCACGCTCGGCATGGGTCTCGCGGATGTCGCAGACGGCCTTGATCTCAACCCCTTCGATCTTAAGCATCTGGCTGACGTGGTTGGTGCCCATCCCCCCGACGCCGACAAAGCCGATGCGCACGCGATCCATCGGCAGCGTCGCAAACGGCTCGGTCGGCGCGGGTCCCATCGCGAGCCTGCGCCCTCCGGCGGTGCAGCCCGTCATCCCCGCGCCGCCCAACGCCGCCCCGAGCCCGGCCAGTGCTCCGAGCTTCAGAAAATCCCTGCGGTTGTGCTCGTTGACCGCACGATTCGACTCATTCTGCTTGCTCATGGTGCAATCCCTCTCGGTGGACTTCCCGTTTAGCATCTGTTGGCACGTAGCTGTGTCGAGCATGATAGCGTTAGAATCCGTCTGCGACTAACAGTGTTCCGCGTGGATGACTGCCCGCGCCAACCGTTGCGAGAGATACATGAAACCCACACTCGTCATCCTCGCCGCCGGAATGGGCAGCCGTTACGGCGGCATGAAGCAGCTCGAGCCGGTCGGTCCCGGCGGCGAGACGATCATGGATTATTCGATCTACGACGCTTTGCGGGCCGGCTTCGGCCAGGCGCTCTTCGTGATCCGCGCGGACATGAACGACGCCTTCCGCGAGACGATCGGCCGCCGCTACGAGCGGCACATCTCGGTTGCCTACGCGTTTCAGCGGCTGGAGGACTTGCCCGCCGGGCACACCGTCCCGCCCGGTCGTGAGAAGCCGTGGGGCACCGGGCACGCCGTGTTGGCGGCGGCGGGGCAGGTGCATGAGCCGTTTGCGGTCGTCAACGCGGACGATTTCTACGGGGCCAACTCCTTTGCCGCTCTCGGGCGGTTTCTCCAGGAAAACGACACCGGCGACGTGCCGACGTACGCGATGGTCGGATTCACGCTGCGGGAGACGCTTTCTGACTCCGGCACGGTCAATCGCGGCTGCTGCCGCTGCACAGCCGATGGCTGGCTGGAAGAGATCACGGAGATCGCCAACATCGCGCCGCACGGATCCGACGCCCGCTACGTTGACGCGTCCGGCAACGAACACGTGCTGAGCGGCGATACGCGGGTCTCCATGAACACGTGGGGTTTTCGCCCCGTCTTCCTGCAGCACTTGCGCGCAAGGTTCAATCGATTCCTCGAGCAGAACGGCACGTCGTCGACCGCCGAATTCCATTTACCGACCGGCGTTCAGCAGCTCATGCGCGCCGGCCGCGCTCGTGTCAGGGTCCTGCCCACGCCGGACCGCTGGGTCGGCGTCACGCATAAGGAAGACCGACCGCGTGTCATCAAGATGATCGGCGAGCTGGTCAGCCGGGGCGATTACCCGCGAAAGCTCTGGGACTAGGCATGCCGTACGATACGGAGACGCTCGCGACCCGCTTCGCCGTCGATGGGCGACTCGCCCACGTGGAGCCAACCAGCGGCCACATCAACGACTCGTTCATACTGACCCACCGGCACCGTGACGGGTCGGCTCGCTACCTGCTGCAACGCATCAACGAGCTCGTCTTCCCCCGCCCGGCCGAAGTGATGGAGAACATTCAGCGCGTCACCGCGCGCATCGCTTCCAGATTGAAGGCCCAAGGTGTGGGCGACATCCGTCGGCGCGTCCTGACGCTTGTCCTGACACAGGAGGGCGAGCCGTATCATCGCGACGACGCGGGCGGCTGCTGGCGTCTCTATCATTTCATCGAGGGCACGCGAGTCTGCGAAGCGGTCGAGACGCCCCGGCAAGCCGAATTCGTCGGCCGGGCGTTCGGCGAGTTTCAGGGCCTGCTGGTGGACTTCGCCGGCCGGCGCCTTCACGAGACGATCCCCGATTTCCACAACACGCCGCTGCGCTACGAGGCATTGGACCGCGCCGTACAGACTGACTCGTTCAACCGCGTCGCCGCCGCGCGCGCCGAGATCGAGTTCGCACAGCGCTACCGCCCGCTGGCAAGCGTCCTGCTTGAACTGCACCGAACCGGCCAGATCCCCGAGCGCATCGCCCACAACGACGCCAAGATCAGCAACGTCCTGCTCGACGAGACCACCGGCGAAGTCCTCTGCGTGGTTGACCTCGACACCGTCATGCCCGGGCTGGCGCTCTACGACTTCGGCGATATGGTCCGCTCGATGACCACCACCGCCGCCGAGGATGAGACCGACGTCTCAAAGGTCGAAATGGAAATGCCGTTGTTCGAGGCCCTTGCCCGCGGTTACCTGGTCGCCGCCGGCGAGTTTCTCACGCCGATGGAGCGAGACAGTCTCGTTACCGCCGGTAAGCTCATTACGCTCGAACAGGCCGTTCGCTTCCTGACCGATTTCCTGAACGGGGACACGTACTACAAAACGCACCGCCCGCGCCACAACCTCGATCGCTGCCGAGCCCAGTTCAAGCTGGTCGAATCGATCGAGCAGCACGAGGCGAAGATGAATCGTTTCGTTGAAGGCTTATAATCCCAATTTCTTGCCTCCTCAGCAAAATTCGTGGGCGAGTTCCGGCTCGGGTAGGCGTCCCAGGG
>CAZDTB010000124.1:554-11119 GCA_964508075.1 uncultured Planctomycetales bacterium | reverse complement strand
ACTTGTCGCTGCGGACACGCGGATTGCTCGTCATCGCGCTGCTCGGCGTGCTGGGATACGGCATTTACGAGTATCGCCGGATGCCCGTGGACGCCTTCCCGGACATATCGCCGATCATGGTGCCCGTCTTCGCCGAAGCGCACGGCATGGCCCCCGAGGAGATCGAGCGACTGATTACCTACCCGATCGAATCCGCGATGAACGGCCTGCCCGGCGTGACCGAGATCAAATCGACCTCCGCGTTCGGGATGGCGGTCATCTACATCTACTTCGACGACGAGGTGGACATCTACTTCGCCCGACAGCTCGTCGGGGAACGCCTGACCAGCGTGATGCCCGAGCTGCCCGAAATGCATGAGCCGCCCATCCTCGGGCCGATCTCGACCGGGCTCGGGCAGATCTTCATCTACTACCTCACGCTCGACGAAGGCGTGGACACCCGCGGCAAGGATCGGAACACGTACCTGCGCGAGCTCAACGACTGGGTGGTGAAGTTCCAACTGCAAACCGTACCGGGCGTGACCGACATCCTGTCGATCGGGGGCCACGTCTTGCAGTACCAGATTCGCGTCCACCCGCACGCGTTGAACAAGTACGGCGTCTCGCTGGAGACGCTGGTGGACGCGGTTCGGGCCAACAACAGAAACGCCGGCGGACAGTTCCTCGTGCTGGGGGCGGAGGAGTTGCTCGTGCGCGGACTCGGGCTCGTGCAGACCCTCGACGACATTCGCGATATTCCGATCAAGGTCGCGGATGGCGTGCCGGTCAGGCTCGCCGACGTGGCCGAAGTGTCGTACGGCAATGAGATCCGCAGAGGCGTGGTCACGCGCAACGGCCAACAGGAGGTCGTCTCCGGAATGGTGCTCAAGCTGTTCGGCGAGAACACCTCCGAGGTGATCGAGCGCCTCTACCGAAGGGTCGCGGAAGTCCGCAGATCGCTGCCCCCCGGCGTGAATCTCATCCCGTACTACGAGCAGGCCGAGCTGGTGCGCGAGGCCACCTGGACCGTCAAGAAGGCCCTCCTGATCGGAGCCGTCCTGGTGATCGCGACACTGGTGGTATTTCTCGGAAACGTCGGGACCTCGTTCGTCGTCGCGCTCTCGCTGCCGATCTGCGCGCTCATCGCCGTCATCGGCATGAAGTTCTGGGGAGTCTCCGCGAACCTGATGTCGTTCGGCGGGATCGCGATCGGCATCGGCATGCTCGCCGATGGCGCCATTGTCATGGTCGAGAACATCTTCCGGCACCTCGGTCTGGCGGCCAACGCCGGGAGGGACAAGGCCGCGGTCATCCTCGAGGCGGCCAGGCAGGTCAGCCGGCCGATCGTCTTCTCGATCATCATCATCATTCTGGTTTTCGTGCCGATCTTCGGGCTTCAGGGTGTCGAGGGCAAAATGTTCTCGCCGCTCGCGTTTACCATCTGCTTTGCCCTGTTCGGCTCGATCCTGACGGCCTTGTTCGTCTCACCGGTGCTTTCCTTCTATTTTCTGGGGCAAAGCGCACACAAAGAACTCGCCCTGCTGAGAATGCTCAAGGCAGCCTATCGGCCCCTGCTCGTCTGGGCTCTCGGCAGAAAACGACTCGTCATCCTCGTCGCTGCCGCCGCATTTGTGGCCAGCATGGCGGTGGTGCCCTACCTCGGCACCGAATTCATACCCACGCTCGAAGAGGGTTCGATTCTGATCGGCGTCACCATGGCGCCCTCGATTTCGCTGGAAGAGGCGACCCAGACGGTGATGGCCCTCGAGCGTCGCATCGTCCAGTTCCCCGAGGTCGAAGAGACGGTCTCGCGCATCGGCCGGCCGGAAGCAGGCACTCATCCGCACCCGGTAAACTACGCGGAGATCCATATCGGGCTGAAACCCACCGTAGCGGCCGGGCCCCGCACCGACCGAGCAGATGTAGCGGCCGGTCTCCGTGCCGGCCGGTCTTCCGAGGCCTGGTCAGAACGAACAACCAAGCGCGAGCTGGTCGAAGCCATCAGCCACGAACTGGAGTCCTTCCCCGGCGTGAACCTCAACTTCACCCAGCCCATTCAGAACGCGTTCGATGAGCTGCTCTCCGGTATCAAGGCCCAGCTCGCCGTCAAGCTGTTCGGCGAGGACCTCGAGATTCTGAAGACCAAGGCCGCCGAGATCAGCGCGGCGATCGCGGACGTGCCTGGCCTGGTTGACCTCTCCGTCGAGCAGAGCTTCGGGCAACCCCAGGTTCAGATCATCGCCGACCGGGCTGCCTGCTCACGCTTCGGCGTGACCGTCGATCAGATCCTGGAGCTGGTGGAACTGGCGATCGGCGGCGAGGTCATCGACAACATCTACCTGCACACGCGACGCTTCGGCATTCACCTCCGCTATCAGGAGCAATACCGAACCGATCCGGACGCCATTCGAAACCTGCTGGTCCACACGCAAGATGGCTCGCTCATCCCGCTGTCACAGGTTGCTCAGGTGAAGAAGGTGACCGGCCCGATCCAGATCAACCGGGAAAGCAACCAGCGACGATGGATCGTGCAGGGCAACGTACGCGGGCGCGACCTGGGCGGCGTCTTCGCCGATATCCGCCAGCGCATCGAGCAAAACGTGCAACTGCCGCCCGGTTACTACATCGAGTACGGCGGTCAGTTCGAGAATCAGCAACGTGCCATGAGACGACTCGCAATTATCGTGCCCGTCGTCCTGGCAACCGTGTTCCTGCTCTTGTGGATGTCATTCGGCTCCGCCCGGCACGCCGCCATCATTATCGTCAACGTCCCACTGGCGCTGATCGGCGGCGTGATCGGACTGCTGCTCATGCGCGAGTACCTCTCCGTGCCGGCGTCGGTCGGCTTCATCGCGCTGTTCGGCATCGCGGTACAAAACGGTGTCGTGCTCGTGAGCTACATCAATCAACTTCGCCGTGACGGCCTGAGTCTGAGTGACGCGCTCGTGGAGGGCGCCGTACTCCGGCTTCGCCCGGTTCTCATGACCGCCATGACGACCGTGCTTGGCCTGCTTCCTCTGTTGCTGGCCCGCGGAATCGGAGCCGAGGTGCAGAAACCACTGGCGGCGGTCGTCGTCTTCGGCCTCACGTCGTCGACCCTGCTGACGCTCTTCGTGATCCCCGCGGTCTACCGGTGGGTCGAGTCATCCGCCGGCCGGGCGCAGGGAACTCGTTCCGGAGTCAGAGCTGAGCGACCGTAGCGGCTGCCCGGCCACAGCGAAACCAAACCGGGCATCACCCGCGCCCTCCTGGAAGCCGTGGCGGCATTCGAGCAGCCGGACGAGTCATGTCGATCCCCCTCCGGTAATGGACACGATTTCGAAGCGGGTTCTATCTCGCAGTGTGTCACGTTACGATCTGCAGGTATGCCGGAATGGGACACAGCGGATCGGGAATCGCCGGCTCGCGCGCGGGACCATCTGCTCCTGCGGCCCGGCCCGGCGCTGGTCCTGCTTCTTCTGGTTTCCTTCGCCTACAACTGGTACTACGTCAACGGCGGGTTTCAGGGCGAGGACTACATGTTCGTCGCCATGCTGAGGCAGGAACCGCTGCCCTTCTCGCGCTGGCTGGGGTTCTGGTCGACGGCCGAGTATCCCGCGCTCACCAGCATCTGGTGGTTCGAGGGGCAGGGCGTGACTCCGTTCTGGAGGCCGGTGCCCTCGCTGTTGATCGAGGCATCGGTTCGACTGTTCGGCGAGCACGCCTTCCCGCTCCACTTGTTGTCCGTCGTCGTGCACGGGCTCGTCGGCGGCACGTTGTTCCTCCTCGTGCGCAGGTTGACCGGCCGGCCGCTGGTGGCGCTCCTCGCCAGCCTCTTTTTCCTCTCCTGCGAGGATCACAGCATGGGAGTTGGCTGGATCGCCACCATGACCGACCTGCTCTGCGTGCTCTTTGTGAACCTCGCGCTGCTAGCGCACGCGCTGTGGCTGGCAGAGAGGAAGTCCTGGGCCCTCGTCGCCTCGCTCGCAGCGCTTGTGCCTGCAATGCTCTCGAAGGAAAGCGCCGTCATCGCGCCACTGACGATCGTTCTCATGACGCTGTTCATGCCCCGCGGGCGTGACGTCGAGTTGCCGATGGCGGACCGGTCGTCCTTCCGGGCCGCGGGCGCCACGTTCCTGCGCGACTGGCCTTCCTGGGTCCCGGCCGTCGCCATCCTAGTATTGTACTTCGCGCTGTACACGTCCCTCGGCATCGGGGGCTTCACCAGCGGGATGTACGTCGACCCCCTCAGCAATCCCGTGGGCTACATCGTCCACCTCGTCGAGCACCTGCCGGTCATGTGGCTGGCCACGCTTTCACCCGTCCCTCCCAGCCTGGCGATGTTCTTTCCGGCAACGACCCTACTTCTGGCAGCGGCCGGCGCCGCGGCGTTCATCTTGTGGGCCGCGGGTCTCTGGGTGATGCGCAAGCGGGCGGTGGTGGCCTGGGCCATGGCGGCTTACATCCTCGCGTTGCTCCCGCAGATGGCCGCGGACGCAAGCGAACGAGCGCTCTACCTCCCCATGATCGCGGCGAGCATCCCGCTGGCGCTGCTGGTCGTACAGATTGGCCCCATCGCCCGCAGGGTTGCGCCCGCCGCCGCGCGCCCGCCGATCTTCACCCGGATTGTCGCGTGGGGCGCGCTCGTGTGCGTTCTGGCACCCGGCATCGTTCTGTCGGCCGCGATGCCGTTCGTTTACACACCCTCCTCTGAAAGAACGAGCGAGCAAGCCGCGAGCATCCTGCTTCACCTGGAGAAGCGCGACCTCGACCACCTTATCGTGCTCAACACGCCGGGGGCTCTGCACACGTTCTACCTCCAGCCGGTCGTCGCGTTTCACGCCAAGCCAGGTCTGGACGTGCGCGTGCTCTCATCGATGAACGGCGTCATGAGCGTGGAGCGCGTGAACGACCGCAGCTTCATCCTGCGAGCCGACCAGAAGGGGTGGCTCACCAATTTTTTTGCCGGGGTCCTGCGCTCCCCGAGGCTACTGGAGGTGGGGAAGGCATACGAGAAGGATGTCCTGACGGCGACGTTTGCCGAGCTGACCTCGGACCGCCGCGACGTGCTCGCGGTGCGCTTCGAGATGGACCGCCCGCTCGACGACGCGAGCATTCTCTTCATGCAGTGGGACGGCGAGACCTTCCGCCCGATCGACCTCGCCGGACTGCCGGCCGGCCAGATCGTCACGCTCGCCGACACGTCAGCCAGCATGTGGTGAAACGACGCCACGCCGTGTTCCTCGCAGCCGGCCGTGTGATGGTATTACCCCCCCTCTTCTGGCAGGCTGCGTCCTCGCCGCCCGGAGTGATGATTCGTATGGCCCAGTCGTCCTTGGCTGGGCCGGCGCAGCAGGCACGGCCGAGGGCATCCCGACAGTTTCTCCGAGAAGATTGGGAACCAATCTGACCGGAGCGCGTCCAATTGAGCAAAGACCAGCGGGGGAAAGCGTTGTCATCGGACGGGTCTCGACAAAACCCTGCCGGACGGGGATGTTGCGGCTCGGGCGGTCGATACGGGTTCAAGCCGATTGGAGGATCACGAATGAAACGCGGACGAAGACAGTTGACTTGTGCAGTGCTGCTTGTTGTGGTCTCTGGCGGGCTACCGTGGACTCGGCCGAACGTCGCCCTTGCCGGGCCGACCGGAGGTGACCAAGAGGCCGTCGTGGCTGGGAACACCGAGTTCGCCCTCGACCTCTACGCCAGGCTCCGAACGGACGACGGCAATCTGTTCCTCTCGCCGTATAGCGTTTCCACAGCTCTGGCGATGACCTACGCCGGTGCTCGAGGCGAGACGGCGCGGCAGATGGCCGATGTTCTGCACTTCTCGCTGGAGCAGGAGCGCCTGCATCCCGCCCTCGCGGGACTGGAATCGTCAGTGAAGGCGGCGGGTGATGGTGCCGGTTGCAGCCTCCACGTTGCCAATGCCTTGTGGGGGCAGAAAGGGGAACGTTTCCTTGAGGGATTCCTCGCCCTCACTAAGAAGTACTACGGCGCAGGGTTCCAGGAGGTCGATTTCGCAGGTGCCGCCGAGCAGGCCCGGCAGACGATCAACGCCTGGGTCGCGGATCAGACGCGGCAGAAGATCAAAGAGTTGCTGCAAGGGGGGGACGTGGACTCCGCCACCGCGCTGGTGCTGACCAACGCGATTTACTTCAAGGGAAGCTGGGCGAGCCAGTTCGACCCGCGGCACACGAAGGATGCTCCGTTCCGGATCAAAGACGGGGAGAAGGTGGTCGTCCCCATGATGCACCAGGTGCGCAAATTCGCGTTTGCGAGTGCCGGTGACCTGGACATCCTCGAGCTGCCGTACGCCGGCGACAGGTTGTCCATGCTGTTGCTGCTGCCGAAAGCGGTCGACGGGCTGGCCGACCTCGAGCAATCGCTGAGCAAGGAGAAACTGGACAAGTGGCAGGGTAGTCTGCACGAACAGGCGGTGCGGGTAGGCCTGCCACGCTTCAAGCTGGAGAGCCGACTCGACCTGGCCACAACGCTCGAGGCGCTGGGGATGAGCGACGCGTTCAGCGCCAGCAGGGCCGACTTCTCGGGGATTACCGGCCGGCGCGACCTGTTCATTTCGCTGGTGATCCATCAAGCGCAGGTGGACGTGAACGAAGAGGGCACCGAGGCCGCGGCCGCGACCGCGGTCGGGCTGAAAATGGGCGCGCCGCCCACGGCGTTCGTCGCCGATCATCCGTTTCTCTTCCTGATTCGAGACCGGCAGACCGGGAGCATCCTGTTCCTGGGGCGCGTGGCAAATCCAGGAAAATAAAGGGGGGAGAATAAAGGGGATAAGTCCAACATTCACCGAGCATGGAAGTTGGACTTATCCCCTTTTTCCCTCAGTCCTTCTTCGGCGGCTTAGCCCGCTTCTCCCCGCACTTCGGGCAGAAATCATCTTCGGCCTCGAGCGCGGCTCCGCACTTCGCACAAGTCACGTGGGACTCGCTGATCTGCGAATGGATGTTGATCGAGGTCCGGCCCCCCGTCCCGGGCGGCGGGAACACGACCGGGGCCGGCTCGCCCGGGACCGACCGCGTCGAGGCCACCCAGCCCATCTGCTCCAGAGCGGTCTTGGTCACGCGCTCGAGTCGCTCGGCATGGCCCTCGCCGAGCTCACGCTGCTCCTTGATTCGCAGTTCGAGCTGCTCGCGCACGCGCTCATCGAGCTCTCCCTCGGCCTTGTATTTCTCCGCCAAAGCCTCGGCCCAGTGCGGCGAGGCGTCCGCCGCCAACGCTAGAATTTGCTCCGGCGACATGTTCTGTTTCACGCGCAGTTGCTCGAGCTCGGCCAGATGGTCGGCGGCTGGGTCGTCGACGATCGAGATCAGCGCCTCGGCGGTGGCCTTGCTGCGCTGTTCGAGCCGCTGGCGCTCCATTTCGACATCGAGCTCGGCCCGACGCCGATCGTCCTTGAACTCGATGTCCTTTACTCGATCGAGCAGACCGAGCCCGTGGTGGGCCTCACGCACATCCTCGTCGTGGTCGCGCGCTTTGGTGCCGCGCCGGACGTCGCCGACGTCTGCCCGGGCCTGTTCGAAACCCTTCCAGCGATCGACCTTGCGGTGAAGCCGCTCGTCCAGGATCTGCTGACGGCTCAGCTCGTCTTTCCAGGCGCGTTCCCGCCGATCGTTGTCCTGAATCCCCTGAATCTCGATCATCCGGATGATGTGCTCACAGTAGCGCTCGTCCTCGAAGCGCTGCTCGAGCCGGATCCGGGCGTCCTCGCTCTCGACGTTCAGCCGATCGGTGAGTCGGCCCATCTCGTCGTCGCGAATGACTTTTCTCAGCCCCAGCTCGTGCTCGGTCTGCCGCAGGAAATCGTTGAGCTCCTGGCCATCCTTGAGGGCGTGCATCTTGTCGTGCGACTCGGCTTCGCGCAGCCGCTGCACCAGCCGGTAGCGCTGCACGGTAATGTCGGCGTCGCGCTCATAGAACTGCTGGTCGCCACGCTTCTTGCGGAGCAGCTCATAGGCCGGCCCCGTGAAGTCAATGAAGCGCAGTTGCACCAGCTCCAGCCCCAGGCGTGAGAACGTGGTGCCCAGGTGATCCCGAAGCTGGGCTTCGATCTCATAGCGCACATCGAAGTTGGTGAACAACTGGTCGGACTGGTATCGCCCCAGAATGCCGGTGAGGAGCATGTCGACCTCGCCCGCCAGCAGACCAGCAAGATCATCGAGCGTGACCCGCGCCCGGCCCTTGATCAGGTTGACGAACAGAGTGTCGGCCTCGCCCACTCGGATCACCAACTGCGACCTGGTGCCGATCTCGACCCGATCAGCGGTCCACAGGTTGCCCTTGCGCGGGTAGCGATCACCTTCCTCCAGATCGCCGGGAGCATCCTCCAGCTTCTGAACCTCATCAAAGCTGCTGACATCCCCCTCAACGTCGGCGAAACCCTCTTCAACGTCTCCAACGCCCTTCTCCAGGTCCCGCACCCCGTCTTCCAGCTCGCGGCTGCCCGCGCCCAGATCCTGGATACCGTTTCTCAGGTCGACCGAGACGTCGCCGGCGTCCATCAGCACGATGCTGACGGCGCGATCGATCATGAAGTTGCTGAGGCGCGAGACCAACCCGCCGACGTCGTAACGGCCCGGTTCCAGAACTTCCTCGCCGACAGACCTGCCCGCCTGAAACAGCAGGGCCCGCAGGCCATGCTCGATGACCAGCGGCTTGACCAGCCAGCCCTTGACGTCCTCGACATCGACGCGGACCACGAAGTCTCCCGGCATTCGGGCCCAGCGGCTGGTGTCAAACTGGGCCGGAGCCACCTCCGCCAGCTTCCTGCCGCAGTTCCAACAGAACACGGAGCTGCTGCGCACCTCCTTGCCGCAACTGCCGCAGACCGTGGTCCCGGTAGACGCCGGCAACCCACACACGCGGCAGAACTTGTCTCCCCAACGCAAGCGGTGACCGCGTTCACATCTGGCCATGACGATCTCCCAACGCTAACTATCAGCTTACAGTGGCCGAAACGCCTTTTTCAACTTCGCCAGGAACAGAATCAGAACGAGCAAGACCACCAGCGCGCCAATCAGCAGCAGCGGATACCGCCAGAACTGCATCAGGGCGTCACTCCAGTGCAGGAAGGCTTCGCCCCGAACGGGGCCGAACGGCCAGATCTGAAACGTCTCGGTGGCGCCCATCCGCACCGAAAGCGTGACCGAACCGCGGATGCTCCAGAGGTTGATCTTCCGGGTGATATTCCCCGTGACGATCGCGTCGACGCCTTCGATATCGCCGAACTTCTTGATCGTCTCCTCGTCCATGACATCCCCGCGCCTGACGCCGAACTCGATCTCCTCGAGCAGCCGGTTGTACTCGGGCTCGTCACGCGAGAAGAGCTTGTAGCCCGCCTCGGCGATCGCGCGGTTTAGACCGTCCCAGGCATAGCCGTCGGGGTCGCCGGCGAGCGCGATTACCGCCACGGTCTCCACGCCGTCCCGCTTCGCCTCCTTCAGTTGCTGAGCCAGGCGTTGCAGGGCCTGATCCGTCGCCCGCTGTAGCGTCTCGGCCTCGTCCGCAATTGTCGTGGCGACGAGGGATAGAGCCGCCAGCACGCTCGCCACACTGATTTGCCATCGACCGGCTTGTCGCGAAGTGTTCATGATTGCATTCCCGTCGTGTCTTCACGTCAGGGACGTGATTTTCGCACTCAGTCGACCAGATCCTGATCCGCCTTGATCACTTTACCACGTTCCACCCGCTCCACCTGTATCCGGCCGATCCGCAGCTCGTCGACATAGCCGACCAGGTACTCACGCACGTCGAATCGGCACAGGACTTCATATACGCCCGTGTCGGACTCCTTGTCCCAGCGCTCGAGCGACACGTAGTAGATACCTGCCCGCCGTTGCAGACCGACGCGGACATCGTCCGCCTCCTGGGCATGGTCGATATCCGTGATAATCAGCCGAAGACGGATCAGGCTGGTGGCCTCCCACTTGCGCGCCACCTCGTCGGTCAGGTAGGTCGTCAGGTCGGCCGCCGCCGACTCGAGCGCGTCTTCGGCCGCCTGGGCCTCGTCCAGGGCCCGGCGCCCGTCCTTGCGAATCGTCTTCGACGCGATCTCCTGGTGCGTGGTCAAGTTGAGCACCTTGCCCCGGAGCTTGGCCCGGTAGAGATAGAAGTTACCGAACTTGTCGGCCAGCTCGGCGTCGCCTTCGAGGAAGAACCCGAGGTTGCAGTTGTTCAGCTCACGGAAACGGTCTTGTTCCCCCTCGGACGGGTTGAACCACAACTCGCTGGTCGAAGCCACCACGTTGAACGTCAGCTCTTCCAGCTTCGTCGCCAACACGTCGCGGGCCACGGTCGTGTCCTCGACGCCATCCGAAAGGTAAATGCGCTCGTCGCTGCTGATCACCATCCGCTGGAGATCGAACAGCGCCCGGCGGGCAATCTCCTGCTTCTGCACGTCGCTCAGCCGGCCCCGTAAGGGTTCCGTCGGCGGCTTGACCACATGCGGATCTTCTTTTCTCGGCTCGTAATCGCGTTGCGCCGGCGGCGGCGCGGGCGGCTCCTCGGCCCCAGCCTTGACCGGCGGTGGCCGCGGCGGCGGATAGTCCGGCTCCACATACCGCCGATCACGCGACTGGCAGCCGACC
>CAZDTB010000124.1:0-544 GCA_964508075.1 uncultured Planctomycetales bacterium | reverse complement strand
CGACCATGCTGACCCCCAAGACCAGCAGCACTCCGAACAATAGCACTCGTGTCCCAGACTTCATGGTTGCAGATCCTTTATCCACTGTGAACGGCTGTCTTCGTCCCAACGTTCCGCAAGACGCCTCGTCCGCGCGTCACCGGCCCCCAACCGCCCACGGCTACCGCCGTGACAGCACCAATCCCAGCTCGGGCAACTCGTCAACCTTGAACTGCCCGGTCCGCTTCAGTTCGTTATACGCCTCCCGCACCCAGCTAACATCGCCGCCGCAGGATTTGGCGGCGTAGTCCAATGACACGCCCTCCATCTGCCGGGCCAATTCACGCACGGTCTCGACGCACCGAGCAACTTCGCGCGCATAGCGCCCCGGCGCCAACAGCGGCCAGAACGGCCAGAGCCGCTCGTCCTTCTCGTCCAGGTACTCCACGTCGGCGTGCAAATCGTATAGCACAACGCCGGCCCGCCGATCGTGAAAGGCGCGCCCACGCTCCCGTTGCGTGATCATGGTCTTCGCCGCATCGCTCCAGCCGGTCGGCGACGCGAT
>CAZDTB010000123.1:0-11166 GCA_964508075.1 uncultured Planctomycetales bacterium | reverse complement strand
CGCAGAGATCGCAGAGAGGTGATGGAGAACAGCCTGGCGACGCCGACGCACAATGACGGGCAATACACGCTGTCAAGGCGAAGCGTGCTCTGATTCTGCCATAAATTCTGTTTCAACAACACTCTGCGCTCTCCGCGCTCTCTGCGGTAGAAATGATCCGGTTAGCCGCTGCCGGTAAACAACGTTTGGAACTCGGCGAAGTCGGCCAGATCGACGTCCGAGTCCATGTCCAGATCGCCCAGCAGACAGTCGTGGTCAGGCACGTACGTCTGGTCCGGCCCCTCGAAGCAGAACAGCAGCAGCGCGAAGTCCGAACCGTCCACGTCCTCGTCCCGGTCCATGTCGCCGGGCGGAAACGGGTTCGGCGCGAACTCGTACACGCCGACTTCACCGGCGTCGAGCGAGACGGTGAACCACGCGCGGATCGGATCGGAGAGCAGCTCGACCGTCAGCGGCTGGTCGGCAACGATCTCGCGCGTCTCCAGCGGCCAGCTCTCGTTGTTCAAGCCACAGGCGGTCAAGTCCAGAGTCACTTCCGCCTGCAATGCTACGCCTTCCGGCCCGCGGACCGTGAGCAGCACCGTCCCGCGCGAGAAATCTCCAAAACGCTCCATGTCCGCCGCGGGGTTGGCAACTGCATTGGTGATCGGTTCCCAGCCCGCCGAACTCAGCGCCCGGATGACGGGGATGTATAGCTGAAACAGTGGCCGATCGCGCTCGTACAGCTCGGGGTGGAGAAAATAGCGGTCGGGTGTGCCTCCGCTCAACAGGCCGCCGGCCGAGCTCACCGCCGGATAAAACCCCCAGAAGAGTTGCCCGCGGACGAACTCTTCCATCTCCTCATACGTGATGTACGTCGGCAAGTCCCAGCCCCACTGCAGCAGGTTGCTCACGATCCGTTGGCCCGCCAGTGTCCGCCGGATGCGGCTCAGCGCGTCGCTCTCGACCAGCTCGGTCACTTCCGAGCCCATCACGTCGGCGTTATGGGCGTGAAAACGCATCGCCTCGGGAAACAGGTTCAGCATCATCACGCGCCCCCCGTCGCGAATCTCGCTCGCGATCGGTTCGAGCAGCTCGGCCTGAGCCTGGGGGGCAAGCTGAGCCGCTCCGCCGTCGGCCCACGAGAACGTCAACGGCGAGTCCGACACGGCCAGATGCTCGGCGCGCCGGTTCTCCCACCCGCCCACACCGGTGAACGTCGTGACCGAGTCGATGTAGACGCCGTTGGTCTCGTCCAGTCGGTGCCGGATCCAGTAGTCGCGGTGCAGCTCGAAGCTGTTCGGGCTGGTCAGGTCCGGGTCGGGGTTGAGCGGCCAGGCCTGATTCCAACTGTCGGGTGCCCACTCGTGCCAGAGATACCAACTGCTGTCGATCAGATAGCGACCCTCCGCATCGAGCGGCGAGGAGTTGATCACCGCCTGAGCCGTTTGCTGCCGCGGGGCGCGCAGCCAGATCGGGCTGGGGCCTTCCCAATCGGCGTTCTGGGCCGAGACCCAGGAACCATCATCGGCCTCAAAACTCATCAGCAGGTACGTCGTCGGCTCGCTCGCGCTTTCCACCCGCAGATCATCGATATGAACGAAGTGATCCCCTCCGTTCCAGTGCCTCAGCGACAGGCGCACCGCGTTGACCCCAGCCGGAAGCGAGTACAGGTACGAGAACGGCTCCCATACGTCAGGCGTCGTGTTCGCGATCCCCGCCACGACGTGCGCCTGTGAGACCGAAGACCAGAACCAGCCGGCGGGCGCGGGCGTCCCCTCGGTGATGTCGCTTCCGCTTTCATCGAAGAGTCGCACGCTGAGAATCTGTGCGGTCTCAATGTTGGCAACGCGCGCTTGCCACGTTATCTCCAGCGTGTCTGTGGCTGCAACACCGAAGGGGTCTGCGGTGGCCATGCCCGCGCCGAGCGTGAAGCCGTCACCGAGCAGCAGGTGGCCCGAGTCGTCGATTCCTCCGACGGGCAACCACGTCACCAGCGTACCCTCGTCCGCGGCCCAGGATTCCAGCCGAGCGACGCGCTCCTCGTACGGCGGTCGCTCGGGCACGTTGCCCCAGGTCTGCCAGGCGAGCCACGGCTCGGTGTAGTAGAAGATGCCGATCCCGTGCTGGGCGCACACCTCCCGTTCGGTTTCATCCAGCAGCCCCGTCTCGTGGAACGCGAAGCCGAAGTCATTTGGCTCGGGTATCTGGCTGGGATGGATCGGGTACATCCACGCGCCTTCGCGCGTGGTCCGCTTGACGAAGTACTCCGGGAAAAGCGCGTGGTACCTGTCCGTCGCGGCGCGAAAGCCCCAGTCAGCGTCATGACGGAACAGCACCAGCGAGACGGTGGCCTGCCCCGGACCGATCTTCGTCGTCAACGGCGACAGCCCGATCTCCCACACCGAGCGGAGACCCGCGCCGGCGTCGTACTCGAAACGCTGAGCCCCGCGCTCATCCATGGGCGCTCCCAGCGACAGGCCACCCGCGCCACTGGTTATCGAACAAAACGGGTAGAGCGACACGTCGTGATTGGCGAGGTCGAAAGTGTTGCTGACGCAAGTGTCGGGTGCGATCTCGCGCCACGTGTCGATGTCGTCCCACCAGTGCCAGCCCTCCGCAGCCACTGGTAACGCCCAGTCGAGCACCAGCGGCCGATCGCTTGCTGGATCAGAGAGATCCTGAACCTGCACGTCGATCTCCAGGCGTCCGCTTGACGCCGTGACCGTCGTCTCAAAGTGCAGGTCGTAGCCGGAGAGATCAGCGGTTTGCACGAACCCATCCTCGATCGCCACGAGCGGACCGAGCACGGGCAGCCGCCCGCTCCACTCGATTCCGCCGAGGACGTCGATTCGCAGATCGTCAATATGCAGCCAATGGTCGCCGTCGATCCAGTGGCGGAGCGACACGCGGATTGCAGCCACCTCGGGCGGGGTCGGATAGACCTTGCCGAACTCTTCCCATGTGTCCGGCGCTTCGCAGTGCAGACCCCAGATGCCGTGGGCCTGCGACGTCGAGGTCCAACCCCACCCGGGCGGCGCTGGAACGCTGGACGTGATGTCGTTCCCGTCGGCGTCAAAGATCCGCACGCACAGAATCTGGGTGGTCTCGACCGACGCCGAGCGCGCCTGCCACGAGATCCGCAACGTGCTGCCGCTCTGGATGGGCACGGGCACATCCATCGCCATGCCAGCCCCCTCGGTCACGCCATCGCCCAGCAGCAGGTGCGGGCTGCCGTCCACTCCGCCATCAGGGATCCACGTAACGTAGGCTCCCGCGTCCTCCCAGTCGGCGTTGCGTGCCGATGTCCACGGACCGCCGTCCGAATCGAAATCAAGCCAGTGGACGGTACCCGGCGGGATGGGGCTGCCCACATTGACCGAAAGCCCGCCGGGCTCGCCGGGGACCAGCGGCAGCGCGGTGCCGTCGACCAGGACCTCGCTCACAGACCCGTCGACTTCGGAGAACGTCACCGCGAGACCATCGCCCGTGTCCAGCGTGTCGGCCGCCGCGTATGCAGCGAGTATGACTGACATGACGACGGCCGGTAGCGAGCACGAAGCATGCGTATTCATGGCTTGGCGACCCTCGGCGAAATCGTGTCCGCGCGTCGCGTCGAACGCGCGAGGCGGTCCAAGCGCCGCCTTACCTGTCAAGGGCATGTTCTCATGATACCGGGCCGCTGCGTCGAAGTGGTGCGCTATTCGCGGAAATCGCTGCACTCCCCGCGTGTGCGCTGATATCTGGCTTGGACGTCTGGCAGCGTCAGAGAGCGCTCTTGAATGGTCGCGTTCTTGGACGTTACGAACCCCGCCGCGACCTATGAGACTGCCAGTGCTTGGTCGTGACGACCTGTGTCCGGCGTGTGCCTCTGTGGCTCTCTGCGGTCGGCAGTTCAGGCTAGGAATGCAACGGAAAATGCTCGGATTCGGTGCGGGCCCGCTTCATCAGCTCGGCCAGGCGCGCCGTGGTTTCCGGGCTCTCGTTGGCAACGTTGTGCTGTTCGCCGACGTCGCTCTTCAGATTGTAGAGCTCCAGGGCTTCCTGCCCCTTGCGGCGTACGGCCTTCCATTCACCGGCGCGCAGTGCCTGCGACCCGTGGTACTCCCAGTAGAGGTACTCGTGCTGCTTCTGCCAACCCGGCTGGCCGAGAAGTGTTGGCGCGAACGAGATGCCGTCGATGTCGGTCGGCGGAGCGAAGCCCAAGACTTCAACAAGAGTAGGCAGCACGTCCCAGAACGCGCTGACATGCTTGCTCGTCGTGCCCGGCTCGATCCGCCCGGGCCAGCGTGCGATCAGGGGCACGCGAATGCCGCCCTCATAGAGCGAGCACTTCAGTCCGCGCAATGGTCCGGCGCTGTTAAAGAACGCGGAGTCAGTCCCGCCATTGAACGTCGGCCCGTTGTCGCTGGAGAATATCACGATCGTGTTTTCGGTGAGCCCCAGCTGATCGAGCAGCGACAAAATGCGACCGACGTCGCGATCCATGCGCGTCACCATGGCGGCGTACCCGGCCCGGGGGGCCGGATGCGGTAGATAGCCCTTGTTGCCGAGGTAGGGCTTGTCTTCCCAACGCCCGCGGTAGCGTGCGAGCGAGTCCTCCGGAACCTGAATCGCCGCGTGCGGGACCGGCGTCGCGTAATAGAGGAAAAATGGCTTGCTCTTGGACTTGCGGATGAAGGCCAGGGCTTCTTCGACCATCAAATCGGGCGCATAGTGCATGCCTTTGAAGCGGTCATACCCGCTCGGATCGTCTGGTACGCTTTCAAGGCGTTGGTGTGCCGGGAAGTACTTGTTGCCTTCCAGCACGTGCTTCTTGTCATTGCGCCACAGGTGCGTTGGATAGTAATTGTGCGCGACGCGCTGGCACAGGTAGCCGTACCAGTGATCGAAGCCCTGCTTGTTCGGGTGGCCGCTGGAGCCGGGGCCGCCGAGTCCCCACTTGCCGATCGCACACGTGGCGTAGCCTTGCTGTTGCAGGAGTGTGCCGAGCGTCGTGGTGCCCGGTGGCAGCGGGAGCTGGCCCTCCGGCTCATCGGGACCCCAGCCGCCGATCTCGTAGTTGTCGCGGATGTAAGCGTGCCCGGTGTGCTTGCCGGTCAGCAGTGTGCAGCGCGACGGCGCGCAGACCGGGCTGCCAGAGTAGTGCTGCGTAAAACGCATCCCCTGGGCGGCCAGCCGGTCGAGGTTGGGCGTTTCGATCTTCTGCTGCCCGTAGCAGCCCAGCTCCGCATAGCCCAGATCGTCGGCAAGAATGAAGATGATGTTTGGCTTGCGAGCGGGCTGGTCTCCGCCCAATGCGAAGCGGGACATCGCCAGTGATGCCGCCCCCAACCCGACTGAGGTTAGGAACTCACGACGACTGTGGCTGCTTTCAGTCATGGCACACTCCGATGCGCGATACGCATGTACATTGAACGCTGCGCGGCCGTGAGAGCATCAGCATCGACCCAGCATAGGGCATTGCGACTCAAGATCAACGGACCGGCGCAGCGCGCACCGCTCGGCATGAAGACGAAACATCAGCCCCCGCGGTTGTCTTGAGCATCACTTGCGGGACAATGCGGGGAAGCCTGCCTTTCGCTGTCCGGAGAAGAATCATGCGCGGTGCTTGCGTAAGCCTGATCGTCGTTCTTGTTTCTGTATCCGTGGAGGCTCAAGAGCGCGGCGCGTTTGACGCGACCGCGGTCGAGCGCTTCGCCGCCTTGGCGCTGGAATGCCTCCACCAGGAATACCCGAACAAGATCGCGCATGTCCTGAACTCGGACGATGACGTGAGACCGCCACGCGAGTTGACGCCCGTGTTCTGCGGCTGTTTCGACTGGCACTCGGCGGTGCACGGGCACTGGTTGCTGGTACGCCTGTGTCGGACGTATCCCGCTGCGCCGTTCGTTGCCGAGGCCCGGGCGGCTCTTGCGCAGAGCTTCGTTCCCACCAAGGTGGCGACCGAAGTGGAGTACCTGACCGGCGAGGGGCGCAACACGTTCGAGCGACCCTACGGCCTGGCGTGGCTGCTGCTGCTTTGCGCGGAGCTGCGCGAGTGGGACGACCCGCAGGCACGCCGGTGGGCGGCAACGCTCGAGCCGTTGGAGCGTCTGGCGGCCGACCGCTTCAAGAACTGGCTGCCGAAGCTCTCGCACCCGATTCGCACGGGCGAGCACAGCCAGACGGCATTCGCGATGGGGCTGGTCTTCGACTGGGCCCGCTGTCGCGGCGACAACGAGATGGCCGCGCTGGTGGCGCAACGAGCGCACGACTATCACCTGAACGATCGGGGTGCGCGGCTCGCCTTCGAGCCGAGCGGGCAGGACTTTCTCTCGCCCTTGCTGGCCGAGGCCGACCTGATGCGGCGAGTTCTCGCACCTCCGGAGTTCGCCGCCTGGCTGGGACGATTCCTACCGGAGCTGAGCCTGGACGGTTCGACGGGTTGGCTGCAACCGGCGGTCGTAACGGACAAAACCGACGGCAAGCTCGTTCATCTGGACGGGCTGAATCTCTCGCGGGCGTGGATGCTGGAGGGGATTGTGGCAGGGCTGCCGCCGGGCGATCCACGCCTCGCGGGTCTGCGCGCAGTGGCGCGCGAGCATCGCCGAGCGGGCCTCGACGCGGTTGCCGGACAACACTACGAAGGCGGGCACTGGCTGGGCAGCTTCGCGGTGTACTTGGTGACCAAGCGCGGCCTGTAGCCTCCGAACTCGCGCCGCGTGCGCCAGGTGGCGCGAGGGTTGCGTTTCCCACATGATCCCAAGATGATAAGACTTTCTTCTCAGGCACGTATCAAGCATGTCATGGCCTAGCGTGAGGTGAAATGTCGCGCCGGCAGCCGAAACCGATTACGGAACTGCTGGCCGCCACGGGCGGCGGCGACGACGATGCCCGCCAGGAGTTGTGGTCGCTGATCTACGACCAACTTCACCACATTGCGCAGCAGCAGCTCAAGTACGAACCCCCCGGGCGAACACTCCAGCCAACCGCGCTGGTTAACGAGGTGTATCTGCGCCTCGTCGGCGGCGACCACATCGAGTGGGCCGATCGTCACCATTTCTTCGCGATCGCCGCGAAAATCATGCGATGTATTCGCGTGGATAGCGCACGTAGAAGAAAGAGGTTGAAGCGCGGCGGGGGTCGGCAGGTGGTCTCGCTCGACGGTTCACCCGACCGCAGCCCGGACGCTGCGTCGCTGCCGTGCTGGCCCGACGACGACCCGGACCGGATGCTCGCATTGGAGGAGGCGCTGACGCGGCTCGAGCAAATCGACCCGCGCAAAGCCGAACTGGTGACATTGCGTTTTCACGGCGGCATGACGCGCGAGCAGATCGGCGAAAGGCTCGGGATCGCGCCACGCACCGTGGATCAGGAGTGGTACTTCGCTCGCGCCTGGCTGCATCGGGAGCTGTCTTGATTGACGATTGACGATTGACGATTGACGATTGGGGATCCAGCCGGGGGCGGATATGGCCCAAACCCTGTTGTGGGGCCGGTCACTTGCGGTCAATCTCGGCCGGCGAGCCGCCGGCCGCAACGTTCGTCGGGCATGGAGACCGGACGCTACATGCTGACGGCTGATGACTGACGACTGAAAACTGAAAACTGAGAACCGAAAACTGATGACTGAGAACCACTGGCAACGCGCACAGGAGATCTTTGCCGAAGCGCTCGAATGCGCGCCCGAGCGGCGTGACACCCTGCTGAACCGGGTCTGCGCCGACGACGCTGATCTGCGCGCCGAGGTCGAGTCCCTCCTGAGACATCACGACGAGGGCGGCGAGGATTTCATGCGTCCGCCATCACCGCCGCCGGAGATCGCGGTTCCCCCGCCTTCCTCACAGCCGGGGGCGGTCGTGCCGCAGAAATGTGGCGGCCGGGCCCCGTACCGGCCGGAACCGTCACAGTCGGGGGCCGCTGGGCCACACGAATGTAGCGGCCGGCGGCTCGCCGGCCGAGATGGCGGGTCAGAGACCGACCCCCTCGTCGGACAGGACATCGGCGCGTACCGCATCGAGAGCGTCCTTGCCGCCGGCGGCATGGGCACCGTCTACCTCGCCGAGCAGCAGTCACCGCGCCGCCAGGTCGCACTCAAGCTCCTGCGAGCCGGGATCGCATCGAGCTCGGCTCTGCGGCGGTTCGAGTACGAGGCCGAGATCCTCGCTCACCTGCGGCACCCGAATGTCGCGGAGATCTACGAAGCCGGCACCCACCTCGGCCTGCCGTTCTTCGTGATGGAATTCATCCCCGACGCGCAGCCGATCACCGACTACGCCGAGCAGCACGACTTGTCGCCGCGCGACCGGCTGAAGCTCTTCGCCCAGATCTGCGACGCCGTGCATCACGGCCACCAGCGCGGCATCATCCACCGCGACCTCAAGCCGGCGAACATCCTGGTCGACGTCGCCGGGCGGGTGAAGGTGATCGACTTCGGCGTGGCCCGGGCGACGGACGCCGACATCGCGCTGACCACGCTGCGGACCGAGACCGGTCAGCTCGTCGGCACGCTGCAATACATGAGCCCCGAGCAGTGCGACGCCGACCCGCACGAGCTCGACGTCCGCAGCGACGTCTATTCCCTCGGCATGGTGCTCTACGAGCTGCTCTGCCGCCGTTTGCCGTACGACGTGCGCGAGGCCACCCTGGCCACCGCCGCCCGCGTCATCTGCGAGCACCCACCCCCGCGCCCCAGCAGCGTGACGGGAAAGCGAAGTCGCGTGCGTACGCCGATCCGAACGCGCAGCGCAAGCCAGCGCCCCGCAGCCCTCCCCGCTGGCACGGAGACGTGTGGCACAGCCGCCTCGGCTGTGGTCCCGACGGGTAGCACGGCCGTGTCGGCCGTGAATGCTCCGCGTGCCACTGGCGGCTCGCCCGCCAGTGCCGACCAGCAGGAAGGACATGACAGCGGCGTCCCGCCGGCAACCAGGAAACCGTGTGGCACAGCCGCCTCGGCTGTGAACGCTTCGGGTGCCACTGGCGGCTTGTCCGCCTGTGCTAACGAAACCGCCTCGGCTGTGATCCCGCCCGTGAAAGCCGACCTGGAACGCATCATCCTGACGGCGTTGGAAAAGAACCGCACCCGCCGCTACCAGTCCGCCGCCGACCTCCTCCGCGACGTCCGCCACTACCTGAACCGCGAGCCGATCGAGGCCCGGCCACCGACGCTCTGGACGCGGGCGGTACGATGGGTGGGGCGGCATCCGGTCGGGACAACAACAACGCTATGTTTTTTGGTCGCGGCACTCATTGTCGGCGGCACGCTGCTGTCGGTCCAGGCCTTCAACCGGCGTCCACACCGCATAGAGATAAGCCCGGATGGGCGTGAGGCCCGGTTACTCTCGTTTGCCGGAGGCGTTTTGCACAAGTGGGATAGCGGCAAGGCAAACGGAATCGCCTTTACAGAGCTCGTGGACCGACCGGACGACTTTGGAGGAGGACAGTTGGCGCTGGTCGCTTTCCGTGAAATCGAAAGCGGCCGCATTCAGCCGACATTGCAGGCCTTCAACGTCGCGCGCGGTTTCGAGGAACCCGTCTGGGTTGGTCGTATCACGCACGACGACGCACTGCCTGACGCCCACAATCGAACGCACACGCCGCAAATGTTTCACGTTAGCCTGGCCAGTGTCGCGGACGTATTCAAAGAGAGTCCCGGCCGGGAGGTGGTCGTCGTCCACACCGCGGGGCCGTACTCCCAGTGTTTCATTCGAATATACGATTTATCGGGAAAAGTCGTCTACCAAACCTGGTATGACGGCGCGTTGTCGGGCTGTTACTGGATGCGTAAAGAGAAGCTGCTGGTATTTTGCGGCGACAATGCCGAAGCGTACTGGTCGCAGCGCGGATACACGGGCACGCCCCCAAAACGCCCTTACCCACTGGTCGTATTTGCCATCCGGGCCGAGTACGGCCTGATCAGTTCCGCATTCCTAAAGTCGACGCCCGGAGCGGATTCGTTAAGCCCCGTGTGGCACAAGTGCGTGCTTCCCCCGACCGCGGGGAACCACTTTGGGATGGCGGTCGGACCGCCCCTTTGCCGAGCAGAGTCCGGCGTCTGCTTCAGCCTCACGGGGCCTCACGGCTTTGGTGTTGGATGGGATCTCGATCCACGGGGCGAAGCGCTACCCGGTACATTTGTGGTTGGTGACGCCTACAAGCAGAACCAGGCGTTGCCCGAGGATCATCCGGACCGGTTGCGTATTCATTCGGGTGATCTCAAGCTCGATGCGCTGCCGCCGATTCAATCAGCCGACCAGCCCGCACTGGAAAGCCCGTAGCAATCCGGTGCAAAAAACCGGCACCGGCCACAGATTGTAGCGGCCGACCCCCGTGTCGACCGTGGAGCACGGGAAAACAGCCGCTCACCGGATCGGCCGACACGGGGGTCGGCCGCTACATGGCGTTTGCGGCGGGCTGTTCGCTGTGAGCGACACGACGCGCCGGCCCAGCGAATAACGCGTCCCGCAAACTCCACTGCGAAGCCGGCTACGGCAGTTCGCAGACTTCTCCATAATGTGAGAGTAGCTCCGCCAGGTCAGATAGGTCCACGTCGCCGTCCTGGTCTACGTCGCCGGGGATCACGATGACCTCCAAGTCGACCTCCTCGCTGCACTCGCAGCCGCATGCATTGCAGACCTCGACGTAATAGCAGCCTGCGTCGGCCGGCTTCACGCCTCCGAGCACGAGGAAGTTGTCATCTTCGCCTTCCATCGGTTTGCAGTTGTGATACCACTGATAGGACAGGGGCGCATGGCCCTCCGCGTAGATGCTAAAGGACACAACATCGCCAGCGCAAGCCGTTTGCGACGCCGGTTGTTCCGTGATCACGACATAGCCTGGCGTGTCATCGCAGACGTCACCGATTCCGTCTTCGTCGCAATCGGCCTGATCCGGATTGTGGTCGTCCGGGCAGTTATCGCAAACGTCACCGATCTTGTCGTCGTCACCATCTTCTTGTCCGGGGTTGTAAACGTCCGGGCAGTTGTCGCAGTCATCGATATGACCGTCCTCGTCGGTGTCTGGATCGCACTCGTCGGGAACTCCGTTGGGTTGACAATCCTCGCTCACCTGGCCGTTACCGTCCGGATCGTTCGGATCGATGTCACACACGTCCAGAATGCCGTTGGGTTGGCAGTCGTCGCACCACGGGCTGCCATCACAGTTCTCCCTGTCCTCATCATCGGGGATGCCGTTGCCATTGCAGTC
>CAZDTB010000122.1:5309-11175 GCA_964508075.1 uncultured Planctomycetales bacterium | reverse complement strand
TTCGTTGGTGCAGCGCCATTTGCAGGTTACAGGCAGGAGCTTGAATGACAATTGCAAAAATCATCGGCATTGTGAACGTCACGCGTGACTCGTTTTCCGACGGAGGGAAGTTCCTCGACCCCGACGCCGCCGTCGCACACGCGCGGCGGCTCGTCGCCGACGGTGCGGACGTGGTTGACCTGGGGGCCGAGTCGACCCACCCCGATTCGGAGGATGTTTCCGCGGGGGAGGAGATTGCCCGACTAGCGCCGGTTATTCGCCCGCTCAAGGCCGACGGCATCCGCGTTTCGGTGGACACGTACAAGCCGGCAGTGATCCGCAACGTGCTGGAACTGGGGGCGGACTACGTCAACGACATCACGGCGCTGTGCGATCCCGAGTCGATCGCGGCGGTCCGTGGCCGCGACGCAAAGCTGATCATCATGCACTCGCGCGCGGCGGCGGCTCGCGCCGGGCGCGCCGCGGCTGACCCGGCCACGATTGTCGATGAGATCATCCACTTTTTTGAGCAACGGATCGCGACATTGACGAGCGCGGGCATCGCGCGGCAGCGCCTGATTCTCGACCCCGGCATGGGCTTGTTCTTGGGCCGCAACCCGGAAGCCAGCCTGGCGGTCTTGCGCGACCTGGAACGGCTGCACAGATTCGATTTGCCCCTGTTGATCTCGACGTCGCGTAAGTCGTTCATCGGCGCAGTGCTTGGCGGCACGGAAGCGCCGCGCCCGGTCGACCAGCGTGGTTCGGGCACGCTGGCGACCGAAATCTGGGCCCTCACGCACGGCGCTGCATACATCCGCACACACGACGTGCGAGCGCTACGCGACGCCATGACAGTCATGGCGGCAACCGCCCGGACGACCACCGGTGGCGTCGACGCGTCGCCCTGATGATAGGTTCTCGTCAGTCTCGATGACGGCGCAGCAGCCAAGAGCCCGTCCGAACGTGCGTTAATCCGACTGGGGCGGCTCGGCCGGATCACTTTGGTCTTCGGCGGGCGGGGACTCTCCCGGCGTGACACGTCGTTGTGCGAGCATCAGCAGAAACGTTAATCCCATCACAACGAAGGCCGTCGCGCCGGCGAAGCCGGCGTTGCGGATACGGTTCCGGCCGGCGGTTTGTTGACAGCGGGAGTCGACCAGATCAATCGAATCGCGGCGCAATTCAGGCCGCTCGGTTTCCAGTTGTGCGAGGCGCTCTTCGAGCCGGGCGACCGCGGTCTGCTCGGCCTTCAGTTCAGCGCTGAGTTCGCGCAGTTCCTGGTGCTGCTCGTCGAGATCGCGGAGACTCTGCAGGTTGGCGACGAGCGCCTCCATCAGTGTCTGCCGCTCGCGGTCGGACGCGCTGATCGTTTCGCTGAGCTGTCGCTCCTGCTCATCGCGCCCCGCGCGGGCGAGGCGGTCCGCCTCGGCTTGCAGCGTCTGGCGCACGCGCTCCTGCCGATCGCGCAGCCGTGTGTGCAAGCCGCGCAACTGACGGTCGTGCGCGTCGATCCGGAAGTTCGCCGCCGGGTTGGCCGCGCCGGCCGCTTCGGCCAGCGCGTTCACCTGCTCGGCCAACCGGCTCAGGTCACCCCGCAGGACGCTGACCACGACGATCGCGCGGGTGCCGGCGTCGCCCTTGGCGCTCAAGTCTTCGATCCGCGTCTGCACCTCAGCCAGCACACGCCGAGCCTCCACCACCAGCCCCCCGGCGGCGTCGGTCGCCTGATTTTGCTGGTCGACCAGCTCGACTACCTGCTCCGGGACCTTCAGCCGCTCGATCGTCTCACGCCGCTGAACCCAACCCTGAGCGAACTCCGCCAGGAGACGCTCGAAGTCGTCCACCTCGGCCAGGCACTGTTCGAGCAGCGTGCGGACGTTCGGGGGCGGCCGCAGGTCACGCTGCTCGACGATGGTGGCGTTTAGTCCCTGCACGGTCTTGCGCAGCTCCTGGAGCGGATCGAGCAGCAGGACCATCGCCACCACCAGCTCGGCCCGATACTGCCGCGCCTCCGAGGCATACTCCTTAAGATCCTCCTGATAGAGAGCGTCCTCGGCGAGACCCTGCTGATACGCTTCCGGTGAGACCTCGCCGCGCGGCAGCTCTTGCGACTGCAACGCGGCCAGCTCTTCGCGCTGCCCACGCAGACGTTCCACAACCTCTCGGAAGCCGCTCAGGGCTTCGTCGAAGGCGGCCTGGACTTCGCTGCGCTCGGACGATTGCGGTGTCTCCGCCAAACGTGCCTCGAGCCCCTGCCGGCGGCCTTGTCGCCGCGCCAGCTCCTGACGTAAGGTGGCCTGCCGCTCGTCCCATTCGATTTGACGCAGCGAACGGAAATGCTCGAGCGGCAGCGCGTCCACGTACGCGCTATAGGCCTGCACCGCGGCCCGAGGCAATGTCTCGGCGAGCGCTTCGTTAGGCGTATCCAACAACAATCGCAGCGTCCCGCTTTCGGGCAACAAACGGACCGCGATACTTTGCGCGGCGCGCGCCGCGATCCAGTGGTCCACCGTCGGTGGCCCCTGCCAGTGCTCCAACACGGCATCCGACACCAAGCCGTCGGCGTGCTCGCGGGCAATCCGTTCCAGTGAGCCACGCTCGCTGGCAACGCGCACTTCCGTCACACCGCGATAACGCGGCTGCTCGACCACGTACCAGATTAGCCCGGCCACGACGCCCGCCAGCACCGACAGCGCCGTGGCGCGCCGTCGCAGGCTTGCGAGCGGGATGCCGGTGGGCGGCTCGTCGCGCGGCTGACCCTCCGAGGCGTGGCCGGCTTCGGCCTTCAAATCCACCCGCAGTTGCGCCAGCTTCTTCTGTTCCGTGGCGAGCGTGTCGTAGTCGCGCAGCAGGCGCTCGCGATCAACCTCAAGTTGCAGGCTCTCACGGTGCAATCTGGCCTCGCGAACGGCGAGCGACTCCCGCAACCTCGCGACCTCCTGCTCTTTGAGCCGGGCGTGCTCGTGCGTTTCGGTCGCCTCCTGACAAAGCTTCTCGACCGACTCGCGGCGACTCTCCATCTCGGCCTCGTGCCGCTGCAGCTCCGCTTCACGCTCCCTGAGCCCGGCCAGCCGGGACTTGACGTCGTCGACCAGTTGGCGAAGCGAATCGGTCTGTTCCGGGGCAGGAATCTCTGACGCCGTTGACGCTTCCTGCTCGGGGCTGTTGTCCGGCGATGAAGTCATAGCGATATTTCCATCGGGCGATTGTAACCGACCAGGCTACTGAACCCGAGACCCCCGCCCCGTTGCCGCTCGTTTCAGCTTGAGGCTGCTAGCCCGGACTATTCATACCGCAGAGAGCGCGGAGAGCGCAGAGTGTTGTTGAGACAGAAGTTGTGGCAGAATCCGAGTGCGTTTCGTTTTGACAGTGTGTATCACCTGTCCTTCTGCGTCGGCTTCGCTAACCTCTTTTCTATCACCTCTCTGCGATCTCTGCGTGCTCTGCGGTGAATTATCCGGGCTAGCGCAGACGCCCCAGTTGAAGGAGCGTGGCCCGGAGGTCCTTTGGCAACGGCGCCGCGAATTGCATCAGCTTGCCGCTGGCGGGGTGCGCAAGCGACACGGTGGCCACATGCAGCGTCAGCCGCTCGACTAGCGGTCGCTCCGGTCGTCGGCCACTGGGGCGGTAGTCCGGTTTGTAGTCCGACAGTAGCACCGCCGATCCCCCCCCGAACTCGGGGTCCACGGTCAGCGGATGCCCGATCGCCGCCAGATGCGTCCGATCCTGGTCGACACGTTCCTTCGGTGCCCGGCATTCGAGCAGCGTATTACCGGCGACACGCTCGACGATCCGGTAGCGTGTCACCGCCTGGTTGCCTCGGCGATCCGAGGCGCAGAGCTTGCCTGCCCGTTTATCGTAGTAGAGCGGGATGTCGATCTCGCCGTCGTTCTCAACGTAGCCACTCACGAGCGAGAAGTAGACCACGCCCGCCCGACCTTGGGCGAATTGCTCGATGAGATTTCGCTGGGCGGCCGCCGTGCGAGCATACACGACGACGCCACTGGCCTGCTCCGGCAGCCGATGCACAATTCGAAACGGCTCGTCGTCAGCCAGCTCGGCCCGCCCGTACAGCAGGTCCGGCAGGCCAAGGTGCCGGCCGCTCTGGGGCGTCAACAAAACACCTGGTGGCTTGTCGACCACCAGTAGCTCGCCGTCGAGGTGGAGAATGTCGGGAGCCCGCAGGCGGCGGCGGGGGGCGCTCACGGCGTCGCTCCCTCCCGCGCTACCAGCCGTAACTGAACCTGTGGTGAGGCTCGAACCAGCGTAACCCCCTCAGGCAGCTCCACGACAACCTCCAGCGAGCGGAAATCCACGCTCGGCACGGCCTGATCGCTCGTCAGCGATACGAACGCGTTCACATCCTGCGGGCGCAGCGCGTTCACCACCGACTCATCGCCCACCACGTCGAGGGCCAGCAGCCATTCGTTGGCATCGGCAACCTCGATCTCGTAGCGCTGAAAGACCTGCGGACTGGCGGCCAGGCGCACGCGAACGTTCTCCAGGCGGCGCTGCACCCGCTCGGCGACAATCCGCAGCCGGATGTCTACTGCCCTGGGCTCCACGCGCAGCAGCTCGGCTTCGCCGACGCGCGCTGCCAGCACCACGCCGCTGAAGTTCAACACCCGGTTGCGCGGTTCGCCGATCAGACGCTCCTCCAAGTCGGCTGCAATGCGAAGTTCGTCCTCCCTCTCGCGCAGGCGGTCCAGGTCGCTCTGCCGCAGCCAAGCCTGCACGCGCTCCGGCTCGACGCGTTCGACCGCCACCTGCAGCGCTCCAGCGTCAACGTGGACCGGCACCACCAGCGTGGCAACCTCGTCCACCACAAACTCGAAACTCTCGGGACTGACATCCTCGACGAAGACCCCGCGCGAATTCAGCGCCGGCAGCCCTTCGATCACCGCCCGCAGCTCCTCCTTCTCGAGCCGCGGGCGTCCCGGCCGAGCGTAGGGCGTCGGCAAGGTCCATTTGAGCCTGATCGGCCCCTCGGTCGCCGCCACCCGCAACCCTTCGATCCCACGCGTCGGACCACGCAGCTCGAGCGTGAAGAGCGGCGGTAGCGGCTGGACCAGGTCGACGTGCAGCGTGGCGTCGTGCGTGATGGTCAGCTCCACCGGGATGCCCTCGGCCGTCGTCAGGCTGGCCTGGTCCGCCAGAAACCAGATCACCAACGTCAACGGCACCACCACCAGCAGCCGCCGCAGAACACGCCACGCATCCGACAGCGTGCGCAGCCGGCGACGGCCGTAGGTGGCGGGATGCCCGGCGAGGCGCGTTTCCAACTCCTCCTCGAGGTCGTCCAACGCCAGAAAGCGCGTCAGCTTGCCGCTGTCGGCCAGCGAGATCGTCCCCGTCTCCTCGGACACCACCAGCACCAGCGCGTCGGACTCGGAGCTGAGACCCACTGCCGCCCGATGCCGGCTGCCGAGGCTCGCATCCACCTCGCCACTCTCGGCGACGGGGAACTGGCAGCCGCCGGCCAACACACGGTTGCCGCGGATGATCACGCCCAGGTCGTGCAGGGCCGAATTCGGATAGAAAATCGTCTTGAGCAGGTTGGCCGAGACCTCCGCGTTGAGTTGCGTGCCGTGTTCCGCCCAGTTCGCCAACCCGACGTCACGCTGGATCGCCACCAGGGCACCGTAGCGGTTGCGGGACAAGTAGCTGGCCGATTCCACCAACGACGAAATCAGCTTGCCGTGCGGCCGAACCCGCTGCATGAAACGCATCTCGCCGGCCCGGATCAACGCCCGCCGCAGTTCCGGCTGAAATGCAACCAGGGCGATAAACGCCATCCCGAAGATGAAGTAGCGGTAAAGCAGGTCGAGCCGCACCCAGCCGAGCTGATCCGCCAGCACGCGGACGATCAGCGTGACCGCAATGAGCA
>CAZDTB010000122.1:0-5299 GCA_964508075.1 uncultured Planctomycetales bacterium | reverse complement strand
GCCGTGCAGGATCCCCGCGCACCAGTTAACCAACACCCCGATCAGCAGCAATTCGGCCGCGACGACGTAAAGGTTATACGCCTCGCCCCCCAGCCGATCAAACAACCTGGTCAACGTATCGAAGTACACGGGCACAGTATAGAATGAGAGGCGGCCGGGCTCCATCAGCCGCGGCAATCTTGCGACTTCTTCTTGAGCGGGATCGCAGGGACCATGCTGACCCCTGAAGGAATCGAGCGGCTGCGAGAAAACCTCGCCGACGTGCGGACCACTATCGCCGAGGCTTGTCGGCGTGCCGGCCGCGACCCGGGCGACGTGCGACTGGTCGCGGTCACCAAGTACGTCGATCTGGACACGATCCGGGCCCTGTTGGCCGCGGGCGTTCGCGACCTGGGGGAGAACCGCGTGCAGCAACTGGTCAGCCGAGCCGAGACGCTCGGGGCGGCTGACCTGGAGCTGCTGGCCCCCGATTCCGACGCCGAGCACCCCCCGCGCTGGCACATGATCGGTCACTTGCAGCGCAACAAGGTCAAGGCCCTGCTGAAGCACACGCGCATCCTGCACTCGCTGGATTCGGTTCGGCTGACGCACGAGATCGAGAAGCAGGCCGAGAAGCTCGACCTGACGGTCGATGCGTTGCTCGAATTCAACGTTGCGGGCGAGCAGGCCAAGTCGGGCGCCCCGCTGGAGGATGCCGGCGCCCTGGCCGAAGCCGCCTCGCATTCGCCGCACATTCGCTTGCACGGGCTGATGACGATGCCCCCCTTCGATCCGGATCCCGAGGTTGCCCGGCCGCACTTCGCCCGCCTGCGCGAGCTGTTGGAGCGGTTACGCGGCGATGGCGCGGTCGGCCCGGACTGTGTACATCTGTCGATGGGCATGACCATCGACTACGCGGTGGCGATCGAGGAAGGAGCCACCTTCGTGCGAATCGGGTCGGCCCTGTTTGAAGGCGTCACCGGCAACTGAGCGTGTCTCATGGCCGAATTCGACCTGTTCATCTTCTTCCGGACGATGCTGGTCACTTTCCTGACGATCTACGCGCTGCTAGTGCTGAGCAGCACCCTTTGGCGGCTGAAGAGGCTGTTCGCCGGGGAACGGCCCGACAGGCAAATGTTGCGCCTGTATGTGTCGTACCAGATGCTGACGATTCGGCTGGGGCCCGTGCGCGGCGAGCTGCTCCAGTTCGGCTTCTGGTTGCTGATCGTGCTCTATGTGTCGTGGCTACACACGCTGATCTGACGAGGACGAATCGTGTCCCAGACCGATCCACCCCAACTAACAACCCTGCCCCCCACCAGGCCGGACTCGGGGCCGCCCGACGCCGCCACCAAGGCGAAAACCGGGAAGCGCCGCGGCGGGCTGTTCGGGCTGTTCGAGCAGATCAAGGCGGCGGGTCGCGAGGTTGCGGCGGTGGCCCGCGGCAAGTCGCTCGACCAGCCCGCGGCCCTCGACGAAACCGAGGGCACGCCGGACGGCTCTGGGGACACCAGCGAGAAAGACGACTGGAAGGTCAAGATGATGCACGCGGCGGCCGAACGGCTGCGGGGGGCGGCCGACAGCTACATCGCCGCCAAGCTGGACGAGATCGAGGCGCGGGTCGACGCCAAGCTCGACCACGTCGAGACGCGCATCGACGCCAAGATCGTCGAGTTGCACCGGCAGCTCCGACGGATGCGCGACCGCGAGCTCCGGCATCGGCTGCGACTGCTGAAAATCACGCTGATCTTCACGGTGGTTGTCGCGGTTTTGTCCCTCGTGTATAAATGGCTCTCGAACTATCTGCTTGCCTAGAGGGAGCCTATGGCGTATCCGCAGCTTAACAAGGACGCGGCCAAGATCGTCAAGAAGGTCGCCCAGGAAATCGCATACGAGTTCGAGCTCGATTACGTCGGGACCGAGCACATCCTGCTGGCGATTCTTCGGCACGGCAAAGGCCTGGGGGCCGAAGTGCTCAACAGCTTCGGCATCACCGAAGCCCGCGCCCGCCAGACGGTCGAGGATGTCCTCAAACGCGAGATGGAAGACACCTGGGTCTTCGGCCGGCTGCCCGGCTCGCCGCACTACCGCAACGTTCTGGCCCACGCCATCGACGAGGCCACCCAGCTCGAAGCCCAGCAGATCGGCAGCGAGCATCTGCTGCTGGCGCTGCTGCGCGAGAAGGGTAGCACTGCCCAACGCGTGCTCAGCAAGCTCGGGTTCACGCTGAAAACCTGCCGGGCCCAAATCCTCAAGCAGCTATCACACTGATCGAGGGTCTTCAGCTTCGCAACCTGACCGGTGATCGAAGCGCCGCGCGGGCTGACGCCCGCGGCTGTTCGCGGGCGGGCGCTCCGGGGAGCGGGTAGAGTGGACCCACATTATTCGTGGGAGCGCTTCCAGACACTGAAATGTGGCACGCTCGCCCTCGACCGTTCATGCCGCGCGAGCCCAGCCGAGGGCCGCTGGGCCACGTGAATTATCCCGCTCAGTCACAAGGTCGTCCCATAGGCGGACAGGAGGATTGCCAGGTCGGCCAGGTCGACGCAGCCGTTGGTGTCGATGTCGGCGACGGGGTCGTAAACCTGATCGCCAGCGCAGCTGTCGTAGGCGGCCAGGAGTTTGGCCAGGTCGGCGAGGTCAACGTCGCAGTCGCCGTCGAGGTCGCCGCGGATAGATCGAATCCCGTGTTGGGCAGCGCAGAAGAGCGCGTCGTCGCAGAAGACGAAGTCCAGGGCGTCGAGGTTGTCTTGCTGATCGCCCAGGCCGAACTCGGCCGCCGCCGCGAACAGGATGGGCGCCTGGTCGTAAGTCACGCTGAACACGTCGGCAGCGGCCCCCTGGTCGCTGGCTCCTGGAATCGTGTCCAGCGAGGGCGAACCGGGAGCCAATGAGAACAGCACCTGGTCGGTGCCGTCGTACCAGCCATTGTCGTTGTCGTCGAAAACGATCAGGGCGTCGATGTCGTCGTCCTCATCGAGTTGCAAATGATCGTGGGCGGCGTAGAGGTCGGTCGGCGCCCACGCGAAGGGATTCGAATTGTAGAAGATATCCGCCCCGCTCGGAACACTGTAGATCGGCAACTCTTCCAGCGAGGGCGAGGTGGGCGTCAGGGAGAAATACACGTAGATGAGCGGCCACTCAACGCGGTCCAGCCGGGCCGTGGCGTCGACGACGTCCAGCAAGTCGTCTTGCGGGTACTCATAGGCGGAAGTAGGTGGCTGGGCCGAGAAATCCGTCCCGCCTTCGTCGTAGTTGTTGCGGTTCAACACGTTGTTGGAGATCGCCCCCCCGTGGACGCCCGAGCGCGTGAACAGCCGGGTCGACATGAACTGATCGCCGGCGGCATGGCCCCGAGTGGCCTGATCGGTCACGTTGTAGGGCACGTGCAGCTCGATCAGGGCCGGATCGGGCGGCGTCACGCCCACCGTCGCCGCGTGCACCGAGAACAGCAGGGCGAAAGTCTGCTCGAGATCAACCGAGGGGTTGCCGGCCGAGAGCGCATTCAGGTCGTCGTCTGTCGAGAACAAGCCGAGCATCTCGCTGTCCAACAGGATGTTGGGATCTGGGAAATCGACGTTCAGAACGTCCCCGGCGTCGACCAGGCCCCCATCCACCGAGCACGACAGGAGGTCAAACGAGTAGTCGGGAACCGGCAGCGGATCGATCGGGGCCTCTGCCGTCGCCGCGGGGGTGATCGCCAGCGTGAACAACAGGCCCAGGGACAAGCCGAGATCGACTCGTCGGGGCACCCGGCGATTGATGGCGGTCGGCTTCATCTACGTTCCTCCTTCTTCGTCACGGGCCCGCCTGATGGACCCCTCCGTAATCTGGCCGGCCGGGGCGTCGGGTATCTGATCTCCTGACGCGCGGATCCACGAGGGCCAGTCCGGATCTTGGAGCATCTGGGTGCAAATGAGCTTCGCGTGGTACGTGTAGCGCAGTTCACCATCGAAAGAACGATAAGCGCGCTGGAACCCTTCCAGCGCCCCTCGGCGATCTCCCAAGGCCAGGCGCAGCGCCGCCGCGTGGAAGTGGGCTTCACCCCACAGCTTCCAGGGGCAGGTCGCCTCCTCGGCCAACGCCTCGAGCGCGATGAGCGGACCGCCGGCGCGGCAATGGGCGTACAGCGTTTGCACCCACTCCTCTGACTGCGGCGGGACCAGCTCGATGTCGAAATCCAGCGCATCCGCCCGGTCAGCCAGCAATGTCTCCGCTTCCGCGGCTCGGCCCAGCAACCGCAGGCAGGTGGCCGACCACAACACGGCTTGGGCGCTCTCGGGCGCTTCGTCGGCCAAGGCGTGGGCGTGGACCAGCGCCGCCGGCATCCGGCCCATCTCGGCCAGGATCAGGGCGGGATAGACGTGGGCGTAGAAGCGACTCTCCGGAACACACTCGGCATGTACTTCCACGTCTTCCAAGGCGGCTTCCAGATCGTCGGTCCAATAGTGCAGTCGCCAACGATAGTGATAGCCTTCGCATTGCGCGCGTTCCCTGACCGCTGTCGCGATCGCACGCGTACGGGCTTCGATCGCCTCGGCGTAGCAGCCCATGCTTTCCAGGCACTCGGCCTCGGCGGTGATCGGGCGATCGTTGGCCGGCTCGACCTGTTGCCCCTGCCGGGCCCACTCGAGCGCCTCGGCAAAATGGTCCTCGACGAGCGTGTCGTCGCGGATTCCGTTGCTGCCCGAGTAGATTTCCGCCGCCAGCCGATGCGCGATGGAAAGCAGATAGTAGGGATATGCCCCGTACTGCTCGTGCTCGACCAGCTGCCGCAGGCTCGCGTCAGCCTCGGGGAAGGAGTCCAGGCTCCGGGTGGCGTAGAGCTGCTGATTGCGGGCCCGCGCCAGGTGCAGGACTGCCTGGGGATAAAACGCATGCTCGCGGGCCCGCAGGGCGTTGGCCTGGCGGTAAGACTCGATCGCGGTCAACGGCTCATCGAAATGAATCGCCAGCCCGCGGAAGAACCAGGCGTCGGACGTCACAGGCGGGCCGTGCTCTTCCGCCTGCTCGAACGTCGCCCGGGCGGCGGCGTACTGGCGGTCTCTCCGCTGGGCCCAGGCGAGTAGGTAGGACGCCCGCAGATCCGTCGGATCACGCTGCAAGACGGCCTGAAGGTCCCTGATGGCACCAGGCTGATCGGTCGCGCCCAGACAAGCCAGCGCACGCACCAGATGAAGCTCGTCCGGGTCGGCCCCCAGGGCAGCGGCCATTTCCGCATGTACCTCGTCGGTAAGCGAGCTGCCTTTGAGAAAACGCGGGGCGAACAGTTCATCCACGGTCGACATATCGATGCCGTAGAAACAGGGCGCAACGATCG
>CAZDTB010000121.1:0-11188 GCA_964508075.1 uncultured Planctomycetales bacterium | reverse complement strand
CATCTGCTGACGGCGTGTCTGATGTCCGCCCCGGCGGCGTTCGTTATGGCTAAGGTCATGATCCCCGAACGCCAGACCCCGTTGACTGCGGGCACCGCCAAGGTCGGGCTCGAGCGCGAAACGAAGAGCCTGGTGGACGCGATCACGCACGGTGCGTCGCAGGGCATGAAGCTCGCGATCAACGTGCTCGCGATGCTGATCGCCTTCATCGCGCTGATTGCGATCGTGGACGCGGCACTCAAAGCCTTCGGCAACTGGTCCGTGATCGTCCCGGCAGTGCGCTGGCTGGGTCTGGAGCAGCTCGATCTGAACGGCATCCTCGGTTTGCTCTTCTCCCCGATCGCCTGGCTGATCGGTGTGGACGGACCCGACTGCCGCACCTTCGGCAGTCTGCTCGGCAAGGCCATGGCCGCCAACGAATTGATCGCCTACGGCCAGCTTGGCGATATCGTGAAATCCGGGGCGATGTCGGAGCGCTCCATCCTGCTGGCGACCTACTCCCTCTGCGGGTTCGCGAACATCAGCTCGATCGGCATCCAGATCGGAGGCATCGGCGGCCTGGCTCCGGACCGGCGTGACGATCTGGTCCGCCTCGGCCCACGCGCCATGCTGGGCGGGGCGATGGCCTGCTGGACCACCGGCTGCATCGCCGGCGTCTTGGCCCGGTAGCGCTGCAGTCAAAACTGCCACCCACAACGCGGGCCGAATCGCCCAACCCCAAACCGACGGCGCATGCGGCGGAACACCTGCGGATAAAGCATGCTCACGTCCCATGAAACCATCGGAAACCGGTTGTGCGCCCTCGGCCAGCGCTACTCGCACGCCGTCCCATACACGACCAGCAACGCGGCGAGGTCGGCAAGATCCACGTCACCGTCCAGGTCGAAATCGCCGTCCGCTGGGCTCATGCCACCGGTTATTCCGTAGACGGCGAGCAGAGCGGCCAGATCAGCAGGGTCCGCGTCACCGTCGCCGTCCAGGTCGCCGTCGGCGTGCATCGCGCGGCCATCATGTTCCTGTGCCGTAGTCCGCGAGCAACGTCGCAAGATCAGTCAGGTCGATGCAACCGCTGTCATCGAGGTCGGCGCAGGGGTTGTAGTGCGAATCCCCATTGCAGGCGCCATACGCCGCCAGCAATGCGGCCAGGTCGGACAGATCCACGTCATCATCGCCATCGACGTCACCGGGGATGTTACGCGCCAAAAGCAGCGCAAAGACCCAGTAGTGGAACTCAGTCCAGTCCGAGTCGGCTGAGATGCTCTCGATGTGAACGGTAATCTCGCTTTGGCCGTGCGTGAGCGGGCGCGGGATCATGAACTCCGAGTCGCGGAAGCGGTGGTACGTGTTCTGACCCGCGTCGTACCACACGCCGGCTGGCACGCCGTTGACGTAAACTTCCGCTTCCTGTCGGGGCAGAGCGTAATTCATCCGCCGCCGTAGGAGCACACCAGCGCCGCACGGGTCGATTGCGAGGGTAAACTGGCTGCTGTCGCTATGTCGTCGACCGTCGTCGGTCACGGAGACATTATCATCGTCGCCTTCATACTCATCGGTTAGCGACCCTGCCCACGTTTGTCCGCTGATCGTGTAACTGTGTGCGGCCTCGGAAGCTGTGTCGCCAACGTCGAGCTCGTCGGTCAGCATCGCCAGTGGCTCATCCCGATTGTAGTAGAGGGCGACGCTGTGGATGTCCGTGTCGGGGGTGTCGTTCGTGCCGCCGTGCTCGATGCCGACCTTGATCGAGGTGGTGAAGGGGATCAGGTCGCTGATGAAGTAGCGGTACATGTCGGTGGCGACGGGGCTGCCCTCCATCGTGGGGTTTCCGTGCACCGGCAGTGAAAACCGCCCACGGTTGAAATACCAGCCGCCGTTGTAGAAGTCCTCGGTGCCCGTGCCGTAGAGCGCCGGCGTGAGGTTGCCGTCAACATAAACACGCTCGTCGCCTTCCAGATAGCCGAGAGTCGGTCCCTGGCTCGTCTGGACGACGCCGACGAAGTGTCCGGCCCCGGTCTCCTCGAGAATGGTGTAGTCGCGACCGACCGTACAGGGCAGTTCTTCGTTGTACTTCGCATGGAAACGTCCCAGGCCGGCCAGCATCTCCGGCGTGCCCGGCGTATAACGAACGTGGTATTCCAGTTCATCGATATCCTCGGAGCTGTCGTTGCTTAATTGCAGCAGGGCAGCGCTAGCGAACGGCATCGGGAACCAACAGTACAGGCGATCTCCTTCGATCCCGACCGGCAAACCCTTGATTCGCTTGGGCCCGAGGTTGGAGCCGAACAGACTGCCGAGCGGAACGTCGACCTGCGGCGTGGTGGCGTCATCCCAGGTGGCGACAAGTCGCGCGTTCCGGAGGATTTCGAGGAACACGGGGTCCGGCGGACTGTAGATCGGAAACGTTCGCGTCCCCTCCCAGGTCTGATTCTGGATCGTGTAGTTGTGGGCGGCTTCGTCGCTCGTATCGCCAACATCGAGCTCGTCGGTACGCACGGGCTCGCCAGCGACGATGCTGTCCACCCAGTAACAAAACTCGTTCCAGTCGTTCGCGGAACTGATGAACTCGATCCTTACCGTGATGCTGGGCTTGCCGGCGGTCAGCGCGCCGGGGATCTCGAAGGTGTCCTCCAGGAAGAAGCCACCGGCCTGACCTTCCGTAAACCACTCGCCGGCGAAAACCGCGTCTGCAAACACGTTCGCCCGCTGGTCCGCGATCGTGTAATCGAGGCGGCGGATCAAGTTCACACCGGCGTTATTGGGATCGATCGCGACGTCGAACTGGACCCAGTCCATCGTGGCACGTCCGTTGTCGGTCACCACGTCGTCATCCACGTAGTAGGAGAACCGTGATCCTTCCCACGTTTGCGAGGTGATGACATAGCTGTGGTCCGCCTCATCAGCCTCGTCGCCCACGTCGAGCTCGTCGGTACATACCGGTTCACTGTCAACGAGGCTGTCCACCCAGTAATAAAACTCGTTCCAATCGAAGTCCGAACTCACGAACACGATCCTGACGGCGATGCTCGTCTTGCCGCTCGTGAGCGAGGCTGGAATCGCGAACGTATCGTCGAGCCAGCCGGCACCAGCGCCCGCCGTGTACCATAGACCGGCGGAGGCATCGTCGACGTAGACGCGTGCGCGCTGATTGCCGATGCCGTAGTCCAGTCGCCGGGTGAGGTTTACTCCGGTGTTCGCCGGATCGATCTCGACCACGAACTCGCTGTGGCCCACGTGCGCCCGGCCGTCGTCCCAGATGGGTTCCACCCAGGGTGTCTCCATGCCCGGCAGCGTCAGCTCAATCTGCTGGATCGAGCCGGGCGTGTCGATGTCCGCCATCGTATGCGTGCCGCCGGCCGGGACCATTACGACGCCGGTCAGCTCGATCGTCCCCTGATCGACCTTCGGGTCGCTGCCGTGGTTCTCCCATGTCGCCCGCGCCGCCGAACTGTCCTCAGTGCCCGTGAATGTCGTCACGCCGGCTGCATCCGCAAACTTCTGGTACGTGATGTTGTAATAGTGGCCGGCACTTGTCGTCGTGAGGCGGCAGCCCTGCTCGAATTCCATCGGCAGGTAGCAGACAAAACCACCCGAGGAGTAATTATCGTCGCCCACGATCGGCGCCAGGAAGGGGGCAGTTGTCCCGCTGAAGAAGTCGCCCAGCGTCATGTCGACAGTCGGTGTTGCGGAACCGTCGAAATAGATCCGGATCATGGCGTTGAGATCAATACCGGTCATCCAGATGCGACAGATGCAGCCCGGACCCTTGACATCGAGCAACACCTTCTCGTCGCCGATGATCTGGAGAAAGTGGCCGGTGTCGCCGTTGCCGCCGCTCGGGTCGTGGCTGGAGGCCTGGTACGTCCGTACGCCTTGGCGAAGCTCGACGATGCGATCGAACTGCTCCATTGCTTCCAGCCCGATTGGCGCGTCGGCGGCCGCCCATCCGGCGTTGAAGAGCATCACCCCTGCGATTGTTACGCGACACAACGTTGTCCAAGACATGCGCTTCCCGCCATACGTATCAGGCCCCGCGCGAAATGCCGGGACCGAACCTTGCCGCTCGCGGCTCAAGTAGCGCCGGGCTGCCTCGCTGACTTTTCCCTCCATGAACCGTGCCCGAGTAAATGCGAGTATACCTCGTTCGAGCCCAAACACCGAGTGCAGTTTTTGCAGGATTCCCGTCCCCCGTCGCCATCGCCGTCGAGGTCGAGCGTATCAGCCGGAACACCGTCGTTGTCACCGGCGTCGATGCAGGATGAGGCGGGTGATAGGCGGTAGTTGCCGATGTTCGGATCAACGAATAGCGGGTCGGCGTCGATGTTGCCATCACCAGCGAAGCCCCCTTGAATGTCGCTATAGGTTACGACCTCGGAACCGAAGATCTCATCCGGGCTATTGTCCCACAAAACGTAGTTGACCAGCGTTGAACTGCTCGGGGCAATATCGTTGATGCCGCCGCCCTGAGGTGTCGAGTTGCCGCTGAACGTACAGTCGGTCAGCATCGGATAGCTCCCCTCCTAGTGTAGTGTCTCACAAATACGATACCGTGGTGGGGCAGGCCTCCGTGCCTGTCACGGCGGGCAGGGACGCCCGCCCCACCTCTACAGAAGGTTGCTTGTTTCTGAGACACTACACTAGCTGAGCATCCCGCCGCCGCATCCAATGGCGCCCTGGCCGCTTACGCCGCCTTCCAAATGCCGACGCTACCTCTTTCCGTGACGCTCACCCGAGAGTCAACCAGGACGGAGCTTTGGGGAGCCGCTGGAGAATGGCTGCCCTCGCACCGCTACGGCGTTGACAGTAGAATACCCAGAAGCGACGGCATGGGTTCGAGCTCGTGACGACCAGTTCCGAGGTCATTGTCCAGCGAGTTGGCGCCAGGGAGGGACCAGAACCAGCCAGAACGATGGATCGATACGAGGCCGGCAAGACGGAGGGCCGGCAAGGGATTCTCCGGCTCCTGGAAGACGGCAGCAATCGCTCACGCGGCCACGGAGCTGATCAGAGAGACCATCGATGAAAACGTGTCCGTTCTGTGCCGAAGAGATCCGCGACGAAGCCATCAAGTGCAAGTACTGTGGTTCGAAGGTCGCCAGCGCGCGAACGCCGGTCGGGGGCGACGACACGCTGGACGGGGCCCAGACGTTCTCGATGCTGGGGCTGTCTCCCGGCAAGGTGCTCGCCAACCGCTACCGCATCGAGGAACACCTGGGCAGCGGCGGGATGGGCGATGTCTGGCGAGCGACGGACCCCGAACTGCCCGACCTGCCCGTCGCGATCAAGGTGTTGCCGCCGACCTTGGCCGGAAATCAGCGCTGTATCGACGGGCTTAAGCGCGAGGCGGCGATCGCCCTGATACTGGCGCACGAGAACATCTGCCGCCTGCACTATTTCCATTCCGACGGCGAGATCAAGTTCCTGGTCATGGAGTTCATCGAGGGGCAAACGCTCGAGGCTCTCCTGGACAGCCGGTCTGACCGCCGGATGACCGTCGACGAGCTGTTGCCGATCGCTCGGGACGTGGCCGCGGCCCTGGACTATGCCCACGCCCGATCGCCGGCCGTCCTGCACCGCGACGTCAAGCCGTCGAACATCATGGTGACGCTGGACAACCACGCCAAAATATTGGATTTTGGCATTGCCCGCGAACTAAAGGACTCGATGACCCGCATCGGACGGCGCGAGACGTCCGGAACGCTGGTGTACATGTCGCCCGAGCAGCTCAGCGGGCAGGCCCCCACCCCGGCGTCGGATGTGTATTCCTGTGCGGCAACGGTCTACGAGTGTCTGGCAGGGCACGCGCCGTTCTATCGCGGTGCGATCGAGCACCAGATACTTCGGGAACGCCCGCCGGACGTTCCCGGCGTTCCCAAGGATGTCAACGCCACCTTGCAGGCCGGTCTGGCGAAGCAGCACACCGACCGGCCCGCCAGTGCGACCGCATTCGTAGACATGCTCGCGGTACACGCGGGAGCGGCGGACTCCTCCGGCGCCCGACCGAAGCACCCCCTGCCCCAATCGGAGGGCGTGGGACTGCTGGACGAGGCCCGCCGCATCGCGGAAGAGGCCGACCTCGACCTCAGCGTGGCGCCGGACCGGCTGGTTCCCCGGGAGAAGCGCCAAGCGGCGCGGCGCGCCCTGGTACGGGTACGGCGGGCCTTGGCGTTGGATCCCCACAACAGCGCGGCGGTGATGCTGCGCGACCAGCTCGCGGCCTGGCGCAGGCTGCCGGCCAAGCTGAGCATCAAGCTTGCCAACAACGTGAAGCTCAGCTTCGTGCTGATCAAGGCCGGCGAGTTCCTGATGGGGACGGCGCCCTCAGAGGCGGACTGGGAGCGTGAGGAAGGTTCGCAGCGCCTCGTGCGTATCACCATGCCCTTCTACCTGGGCGTATGGCCAATCACGCAGGAGCAGTGGCGGGCGGTGACCGGTGAGAATCCCAGTTTCTTCCACCATCCTCAGTGTCCGGTCGAGTGCGTGACTTGGGAGGACTGCCAGGAGTTCTGCCAAAAGCTCAGTGACACGTCGCGGCACTCCCTCCGGCTTCCGACCGAGGCGGAGTGGGAATGCGCCTGTCGGGCAGGGAGTGCCGGCAGGTGGTTTTTCGGCGACGACCAGGCCCAGCTCGACGCCCACGCGTGGTACCAGGGCAACAGCGGGGGCCAGACCCATGCGTGCGGTCAGAAGCAGCCCAATCAATGGGGGCTGTATGACACGCACGGCAACGTCTGGGAGTGGTGCGCCGACTGGTTCGAGGTGCGCTCTGACTCCGGCTCGTCGCTGGCCGATCCGCACGGGCCGACCTTCGGCATGGCCCGGGTCTTGCGAGGCGGCTCCTGGGCCGCCAGCCCGCGAACCTGCCGCTGTGCCTTTCGCGGCAAGAGCGATCCGCGGAGTCGCATCTACGTCAACGGCTGCCGCCTGGTGGTAGAGACCGGCTGATCGTTCCTATGTATCGGGGGGCACATCACCGTCGTCTACGTTTGAGACGAGCGAGGCACACCGCTGGAGCGCGTCGCCCAGCGAGCGCCCGGCCGCGGCTCGGCCGCGTTGACGCCGCTCGACAGAAAGCGTAGCCTGCCGGTCGAGCGAGAGGGCCGCCGGTGCGGTGCGCTGATGGTCTTCTGGACACGTCAGTCTGGTTGCAGGATAAAGGAGCAACACGTGAGCAGGTCGGGAATCTTGGCCGGTGATTCTCCGCCAGCCGGCGTCGTTCTGGCGGTTCGGCCCGAAGGGTGGGTTGTCTGGTGGGCGCGGTTGCTGGTGGTTTCCGTCAGCCTGTGCGGGTTGCTCGTGAACACGGGCTGCCAACCCACTAGTGACATGGTGATGCGGAAGGAGTACGACGACTACAAGGCCAACCAGAAGACCGTCAAGGACGAGCACGACGAGGCGATCGCGCAACTGCGCAGCGACCTCGGCGCTCTCAGAAAGACGTTAGGCGACACCGATACCATGATCCAAGGGAACCTGGTCGCGGAGAGCGCGGCTCGCGAGGCCGATGTGCGGGGCGCGAGCGAGCGGATCGACACGGTGGAGCAGACCATTGGGCTGAAGGACAAGGAGTTCAAGCAGGAGATCGCCAGGTACGGCGATCTGAATACGCAGCAGCTCAGGCTGGAGGAGCGGTTCGATCAGGTCAGCCAGGATATCCAGGGCAAGGTCGCGGACGTCAACACAAGAGTCGCCGAGTTCAGCGAAGAGTTCAGCACCGACGTGGCGGAGTTGCACACCGACTACAACAGCCTCCTGATCACACTGGGGGAGCACTACCAGGACCTCTCGCGCCAGCTCGAGCAGGGCCAACGTGGCGTTAGGATGCAGATCGAGGATTTCGGGAAGCAGATCGAGGATTTCGCCAACCTCGCTCAAAGCATGGCCGAGCGTTCGCGGGATCTGGTGAGGGAAGCGTCCGACATCATCGACAAAATCGGGGAGCAGACAAGCACGTTCACGACCGACCTCGAAGCGCGGACAAAGGAACAGGAAGCCGAGCAGGAAGCCCCGACCGAGCAGCCGTAGCGTGCGACCTCCGCGGGCGGCGCGTAGGCCGCTGGCGTCGGACACGTGCCGGATCTGGACGAGCAATCGCGCCGCTTGCCCCAGGCGTGCTATCCCCGTGTGCGACCGACCGCCAACGGGAACAACGCGGCATCGCAGCGACAGGAGATTACTTGTGGTTCCGGAAGATCGGAGGATACATACGCGCTTTACCTGCATTGTGGGAATCGCGCTTGCGGTTTCGATCGCGGGTTGCGGCACGCCGATGCGACTGACGCCACCGACGACGGCGGAGCAATGCAAGATCCTCGACGTGAACGCCGAGCAGTTTCCCAAGATCCGCGTTCTATTGTCGGCGCGTGACCGCAGCGGGCAGCCTGCCCGCAATGTGACCGTCGAGAAGGTCACCGAGGAAAACTTGCTGGACACGGAAGAGACGAGGTTCTTGGAGCTGACCACGGCCGAACAGGCTTCCTCCGGGAAACGCATCCCGAGCGCCCGCGTGTTCCTGGTGTGCGATCTGCGCCGCACGTTGTCGACGGGCACCATGCAGGCCGCGGTGAAGGATCTCCTCCACCGCCATTGGAGGGTCGGACACCAGTTTGCGCTGGTCATCTCGGACCCCTACCACGATGTGGCCGACTCCGACTCCGGCCAGCTCAAGGCGAGCCTGCGCGCGGGGCTCTCCCCTGACCGGCAGGCGATCAGCAGCGCGATCTCCGGAGCCCTGCCACGTGGGACCACCCGCTCGCTGGTGTACGACGGCCTGAGCCGGGCGCTCAACGTGATCCGGAAAGATTCCCCGATCGATCAGGCCCGGAGTGCGGTGGTGGTTTTCTCCGGCGGCGCCATCCTCGGAACGAGCGTGGAAGCCGAACAGGCCCAGCGCATTGTCGATGAGTTGGTGGACCTCCGCGTCAGCGTGGTTGTCGTCGCCTTCGACCCGCCCAAAGCCACAACCGCGCCAACCCACGCCGAGCTGCAGGAGCTGGCCAAGGTGACCGGCGGCGCGTTCGTGCGCTGGCGGACGGGCGACGACTCCCAACAAGCCGCGGCGGTGCAGAGTAAGGTCACCGAACTGCTGAACCACCTTCACTGCCTCGAGTTCAAGTCGTGGCAGCTCGATCCGGAGCGCGCGGAGAGCCGCTTCACCGTCAAGCTGAGGACCGGCGCGGAGATTCTGGTTGGCACAGGCTCATTCGAGACGCGCCGAGACGTCGTCGAAGCCGAATTGGCCAATCTGATCCGGACCGAATTGGAGTTCAAGGCGGAAGAGGCGCGGCAGTGCCTGGCAAAAGTCAACGCGGCAATCAAGCGGTGTTCGACGAAGCTCCACGATGCCGATGAAGCTCTCCGGCAGGGGGAGCCGGGGCGGGCGCTGCTGTATGTCGACGGCGCGTGGTTTGAGAGCATCCAGGGGGCGCAGGCGGAAGTGGACCAGCTCAAGACGCGGCGTGACGACGGGACCCTGATCTTGGTCGACACGCTCAGCCGGCTGGATCGGCTGCCCGACGATCACGACCTGCGACTCAAATGGGACCGCGCTAAGGAGCAGATCAAGGAAGCGGAGTCGCGCCTCGCTGGCTGGGACGAGGAGGGGCATGTTCCGGGAAGGCAAGCGGACCGGATGATCGCCGACGCAAGGGATCAGCAGAGCTTGGCTGCGAATCTAGCGCGGGCCGATCGTCCCAGCGTGAAACTGCAGACCATCGACGACTTGAACGCGTACCTGCACGCCGTGGAGCGCATGTGGCCCGAGTGGGATGGCAAGGCCGCGGTCGGCATCAGACAGCGCTTCTACAACGTTGCCGTCGAGGCGCTCGAGAGCGTCTGGCGCCCCGCCGAACCAGTCCAGCATCCGGACATCAAGCGGCTGGCAGAGGATATTCTGGAGCTCGACGAGGGGCTCACTGGCACCTTCGTGCTCAGTCCGGTGCCGCATCGGTTGCTGGCGGAGATCTGCCGGCAGCGCGATGAATTCGCGGAGGCGAAAGACCACTGTTGGAAGGCTCACGTCGATCGGGGTGACGAATCGCGAGAAATGTTCCGGCTGTGGTTTGACACGTGCCTGCTCGGCGGGCCGCAGGACCTGAAAGAGGCCGCCCGCGTGGTCCAGTACGTTCCCTCCGGTCACGACGATCTGAAGGCGCAGCTCCTGATGCGCTTGGGTGAGGCTTACCGCGCTGCCTCGACACCGCACAACCAGCAGATGTTGGAACCCGCGCGGAAGGCATACAAAGAGGCCGACAAGCTCCTGTCCGAGAGCGACGGGGCCCGCGCGACCCGCGTCGAGGCGTGGTGCCACATTGGCGATCTGTCAAGCCAACTGGGCGAGCTTGAGGACGCGGTCAACGCCTACGAACAGGCCCTGGAGCTGGCTGATCTGGCCCACAGTCCCAGCGCGGTATTTCCTCCCGACCGCGTGGTCAAGCTCATGCAGTGGTACCTGCTACTGGCCGGCGCGGATGGTCAGGGGTGGAAGGAGGTCAAGCCGTCGGCGGAGCAGGTGCCTCACCTGGAGCGGATCAAGGAGCTCGCCGAGCTGATCCTGGAAGAACCCCTGCTTTCCTCTGCCGACAAAGGTGGGGCGCTGCGAGCCCGTGGCCGGGCCCGACACCTGACTGGTGACCCGGTCGGCGCAGCCGCCGACGTGGCGGAGGCGAAGCGGTTGCTGCCGAGCGACGCCCCGTAACCGGCTCTTCCTCGAGGAATCGGGCGCACGCCAGCCCATCCCCAGCGATGGGACGCAGGCCTTCAATACGCCGGCGAGCCGCTACGCCGCCGCGAGTCACAACGTGCCTTGCCCGCCCTGGTGCCAGCATGTAGACTTGCACCGACTGTTCTGTCCGCCACGCTTCGCTCGGAAAGTGACTCCGAAACATGTGCTGCCGGACGTGAACGGTTGCGACCCACCAAGCGCGGGTGGCAGCCCGTGCGTTCAGTCTTGAAGATCGTGTCAGAACTGCGGCGTCCGCGATGCTACCGGTTTCGATACCTGGCTTTGAGCTGCTCGAGGAAATCGGCTGCGGGAACACCTGGACGGTCTTCCGGGCCCAACCGGCCGATTCCTCGACCCAGGTCGCGGTAAAGCTGCTCCGCCCGGAGCTGGACCACGAGGCACCGGTGGTGGAGCGGGCGCGCAGCGAGGCCACGCTCGGAAGGTCTCTCAACCACCTGCACATCGTTCGGG
>CAZDTB010000120.1:0-11210 GCA_964508075.1 uncultured Planctomycetales bacterium | reverse complement strand
CTTCGCTAACCTCTTTTCTATCACCTCTCTGCGATCTCTGCGTGCTCTGCGGTGATTTATCCGGGCTAGGTCCCGCGACGACGGCTGTGGTGTTCGCCTCCGGGCTCTCCTAGTCGGCGGGGTCTTGTGGCAACTCTACCCAGTGATAGCGGGTCGTGGAGCGTTCTCCACCGAGCCCGCGACCCCATTCCAGTATCCGAGGCACGGTCCAGTCACCAGGCTGCGGTTCCACGTAGCGCGCCGCCAGCAGGACGCGGGTCCCAGCCTTGAACTCTGAAAGGCCGACCGCCCGCGATGGAATCGTGACGTGGCAGAAACTGGTTCGCGTCTGCTCGTCCTCGATGAGGTGGCAACGCCAGGCCCGTACCTGGCCGGCCGCCGTGCCGCGGGCCGGACGCAGCTTCGGGCGCTCGGCCAAGTCTTCGATGCGTATTTCGGCGTGAGTGTCGGCGCCCTCGACGGCGAGGCCAAGATGGAGAGTGGCGTCAGGCCGAACATCGGACGGCAGGGCAATTGCGACGTGCAGCTTGCGATTCTGATACGCCGCGTGCAGCGCCGCCGCGGGCAGCGATTCTCCCTCACCAGACTCGACCGGAGCGAGGTGGCCAAGGGCAAACGAGACGTCACCGATCTTCTGGGAGGGTTTCATAAGCCGCATGTTCGCCAGCGGGTGGATCGTCACTGGGATGGTAAGGGCAGTCCCCTCCAGCCGGAGGCGGACGGTCAGCGTGACCGGCTCGAAGACCTCGTCGGTGGTGCGTGTCAGTGTGAGGTCGAAGGAAAGGGTCTGGCCGACCTCGGCCCGCAAGGCGCGGGAGGAGGTCGAGGACTCGACCGGTGCATTGGGCGGCAGGATGACTTGCAGGTAGCTGCGGCGCAGGTTCATCGGGGCGTCGAGCTGGATTGTGAAAGTGGTCTCGCTGCCACAGTAGACCGAGGCCGGCGCGCGCAGCCAAGGTCGCGCCAGGCCGATCTTAGGGTCCGCCTGTGCCCGCAAGGCTGCCAACGTGATGAAGAAGGGGTTCTGATCCGTTTGCGCGAGCGGGGGGGCGGCCGAAATGCTCAGGGGTCGCCGGCGTCGGTCGAAATCGAAGACGGCCAACTCCCCGTCGACGGTCTGGTAAGGGGCCAGGACCGCGGGCAGGACGCGGTTGGGTTTCGGGCAGAGGACGGCGACCTGGCGCTGGCCGCCGATGAACAGCGCGGAGTCGAACTCCGCAGGCGTCCCGGGCACGTCGCCGACGAACAGCAAGCCGTAAAGCATGCCGACGGCGTTGGCGAAGCCGAACAGGGGGTTTTTCGGGCTGAAGTCGCGCTGGACCAGGCCGCGCATCAGTTCGGGAAACCGCGGGTCGTTCGTGTCGTCGCGCAGGTCGTACCAAACGACGCCGGCGATTCCCTCGCGTGCCGCGCGGACATAATGGTGCAGGATGGCGACCGCGTCGTGCATCGCGCCGCGGTGGGTGAGCGCATCGGCGTGGTGGAACCAGCGATGTTCGGACGTCCATTCCAAGTTGTTCTGGCGCGCGAAGGCCTCCAGTGCGGGGACTGCGGCGGCTAGGTCGCCGGTGGTCTCGAAGGCTAGTTGCAGCCCGCTGCCGGGCGGGAGCGTCGGCAGGATGGCGGCGCTGGGGTCGTCGCTGGGAATACGGATGGGCGGCGCGCAGATCTCGATATTGGGTCGCAGCGCGGTCACCCGCCGTCGAATCTCCGTGAGCGCGGAGACATCCGCAGGGCTGAGTCGGCCGGGCTCGATCGACAGGGGTTGATACGCGGAGATTCGCTCCTGGTAACGCTGAACGAGCGCTTCAATCAGCCCGGTTTGTCGATTCCAGTGGTCGGCGTTGCGGGCGGCGAGCCAATCGGGCGGCTCGGTCAGCACGACCATCGCCGCCATGTCACGCCGGGTGATGCCGCTGATCAGCGTGTCGAGCGCGGCGAAGTCGAACACCCCGGGCCTCGGCTCGATGATTCGCCAAGGCGTCTCGAGCGCCAGCAGTTGCACGCCGATTTCACGGGCGATCTCGATTTCCAGGAGCTGGTCGGCCGCGGGCTCACGGATCAGATTGGCTTGCAGTCCGAAGAACGTGGCCCGTCCGCGGGGCAGGGCGCGGTTAGAGTGGGTGACGGCGATGGTGGTTTCGAACACTGCGGGAGTCGTCCACCGTGGGCCGCGCACGCGGGCCACGAGGCGGTAGAGGCCCGGGTCGACGATGCGTTGGCTGAAGTCGACCGGCTGTCGCGAGCGGTAGTCGGCGCCGCCGGCGGGCAGGTTGATCGGGGCGCTCGCGGTGGTCAATTCGCTTCCATCGCTACGCAGCCACGCTATCTGGATACTGAGTGGCAGGGCTCGCTCGCGGGAAATGTTCTCCAGCATGAGCGCTGCCCGAACGAGCGCGCCGGGCGTGTAGATGTGCGTGGGCTGGTCGAGCTTGAATTCGCCGCGCAACATGTCCGCGCCGGAGACGCGGTGTTCGACTTGCAGGTCGTCGAGATAAACCGTCTGCCGCCCGATCCCGTGCGTGCTAATGCGGTAGCCCTGAACCTGGATCGGCCAGGTCAGTGTTGATCCGACCGAATCGGTCGGCGACCCGCGCGGGCCGGCCAGCTCGAGTTTGTTCGACCGCAGGTCGGCGACCAGGCGGACCCAGCGATTGTGGGTTCTCAGCGTCAGCGGCGGCGTTTCAAAGACACGCCCCGCCGCGTCCCGGACGCGGAAGGCGACGTCGACCGCGCCCTGCATGATCCAGGTGTAAGTCGCCACGCGATCGGCCTGCTGGAAGGAGGTCGCCAGGCGGAAGCGGAGATCGCAGGCCGTCGAAGCATTCTGCCTGGTAGCGCCGATCTCAACTACCAGCGAATGTTGACCGCGGGCGGGGATCGCCGCCATGCTGGCGCTGCAGTCCGTCTCCAGAACGTTGCGGACATCGGCGATAGTCGCCGCGACGGAATCGTCTTCGTAATCGGCGAGTGTGGTAACGACCGGTTCGTCGCCGCGCGATCCAGGGGTCAAGAACAGCAGTCCCAGCACGAGTGCGGCCAACCGTGACCTCAAGAAGCGGCGCGGGGCCATTCGAGACCCAGCTCCTCGGCCAAGACCATCAGACGTTGCCCGTACGTGTGGTGCATATGCAGGTGGTCCCGCAGCCGCTCGCAGCGGCGTTGGAACGGTGCGGGATCGGACCGGATCGCATCGAGGGCCGCGTGGAGATCCTTGAATCCGGCGAACGGCTCGTAGTGCTGTTGCGGGTGAAGGATACCGCCGAGCTGTGAGGTCAAGGGCGTCTTGCCGGGACTGTGGATGAGCAGGGGCCAGCCGAGGGCGGCGGCGTGGAGGAGAGCCGGGCTGAGCGGGTCGAGCGGCCCGGCGAAGATCGCGGCCATCGCCGGCGTCTCTGCGGTGTGGGCGGGCAGGTGCTCGAGAGACTCCGCCAGCGGTCGCAATGTTTCGCTTGAGCATCGATGCCAGCCCTTCCCAACGGTCAGCACTTCGTACGATTCGCGTCGCAGACGCTGTGAGATTGTTTCGAGCACGATGGTGGGAATCAAGACGTGCTCGATTATCCGGACCATGCGCTCCCGCAGCGAGCGTTCGCCGAGGTTGATTCCGCTAGCTCGCTCGGCGTCACGTAGCAGAGTGGTTGGCTGCCTGATTTCCGGGGTTTCCCACGCTTTTGTAGTGGTTTGGTGCAGTTGTTTCCACAATTGCCTGTGCGTCGGTTGCTCGATACCGCAGGCGGACGCGCTCGCATCGGGCAGGTCGCCGACGATGACGACGGAGCTGGAACGCACCGGCGGCGAGCCAGCGGTGAGGCATCCGGCAGGAGGTTTGGCGTGCATGGTCGCGCAGGCCCAATAGAAATCCGCCAGCCGGCGGGCCGGGACGCCGGCTGCCCGCAACGCATCCGCCACGCGCGGCGTCGCCGCCAGGTGAATGGTGTCGTCAGGCGGCAGACTGCCCGGGACGTTGCCTGTTCGCAGGTGCCACTGGCAAACCGGTTTGCCGGGCGGCCGGGGGAGCGAACGGGGCGGATGAGCGATACAGATGGTCAGCTCGGCACCGAAATCCGCCAGCGCTTCGCAATGTGGAAGTGCGTGAACGTCCCGCGGGCCGTTTGTCGCCCGCGCGCACGCGCTCCAGCCGAGCTGGTCGGCGGCATCGGCGAGTTGGGCGGCGAGGCGATGACTTGCTGCACTGGGGCCCAGAGCGAGCACCGCCAACCGCGCCTGCGAGCGCTGCGGCGAGCTCTCGGCCGCGACAGGCGGCTTGACTGCCGCGAGACGGCGATTGCGGGTCTCGTTGACCTGCCGGGCGACCACCTCGCAGATGGCGCGCAAGAACTCCAACCGCTTTGGATCAGGCGTCGACAGGGCCACGATGGTGGTCGGCGGCAACAACCCAGGATGCCGTTCGAGAAGTTCCTTGAGGAAACCCTGCTCGGCCTTGGGCGGAACGAGGATGCAGCGTCCGGCCGCGACGGCCTGGGCAAGATCGACCGTTCGCAAGACCGCCGCCAGTTGTGCCGGGTCTTGTTCGAAGACGAAGACCGCTTGTCGTTGTGATAGTCGCTCGAGCAGGAAACTGAGTTCCGCGCCGGCCGCGATCGAGGGCAGCGCGGGGTTCTGGTCGGACAGGTGCTCCGTGCGAAGCCTGGCCGCGGCGCGCGTTTTGGGGGCGGCGGTTCCGGCGAGCCATTGGGGGGGCTCGCTGGGGAGCTCGACCCGATAGCTGGGAAAGCCATCGAGGGCGGTCACCGGGCGCCAGTGGCTCGGCAACGTCGTCTCTTCCAGCTCCCGGGCGAAGTCGGGCTGATCGACGCGCAGGGCCTCCAGGTTTGCGGCCCAGACCGACGGATCGGGATGGTTGCGGGGAGCATCGTCGAGGGTGGCGAGGTCGATCGCATCCATGCTTTCGTCCGCTTACACGGCCTGGAGACCGGTGCCACAGCGCTAGCTGCCCGGCCTGAAAGCAGCCATCCAGAAGAGAACCAGGAACCAGACCAGGTACAGCACCCCAAGCAGCACCAGTGGCCCCTTCGATCGGCGGGGTTGCGTGCCGAAGGGAGCTTGCCGGTCGGGGACGGCTGCTTGGGACGGCTTTGTGGTCATGGCTGGTCCTCGGGCGGCGGATCGCCGGGCGGTGTCGTCTCGGCGGGTGTTACCGACGCGCTCGCCGCCGACTCCGGCGCGCTCCCAGTCACGCCCGGCGAGCCACCCTCCTTCAAATCGGCGAGGCGGCGAACCTCAGGCAGTAAATACTCGGCTACGAGCGACTTTAGCGTACTGGTGATCGGGATCGCCAGCAACATCCCCAGCAGTCCGGCGAGCTGGCCGCCGATCAACAGCACGATCACGGTGGTGACCGGATGGAGCCCAGAGGCTTTGGCCTGGATCGTCGGTGTCAGCACGAGCGACTCGATCGCCTGCACCGCCGCATAGACCGCGACCACCAATGAGACGGCCAGGACCCAGCTTCCGCCCGTCTCCGTCGCCTGCAGGTAGGTCAAGACCATCGCTGGCGGCACCGCGAGCACCGACATGAAGGGGATGAGATTCAACATACCCGCCAAGCCACCCAGGGCGAGGTTATACGGCACGCCGACACACAGCCAGCCGAGCCCGGTGAGCGTGCCGACGGCGAGGCAGATCAGCAGTCGCCCGCGGAAGAAGCTGGAAATCGCCCCGTCGATCGTCGTGACGATGCGGATGACTGTGGGGCGGCCCGCACTGGGCAGGTGATCGTGGATCAACTGCACGATCTGGTTGAAGCGCAAGAGGAAGAAAAACGTGTAGAGTGGCAGCAGGACCACCAGGCTGAGCCAGTAGAAGACATCTGAGGCGATACGGGCGATGTAGCCGATCACCGCCCGGCCGAGCAACAGTCCGTGCTCGGAGGCCAGCTCGATCAGGCGGTTACTGCCGGGCTCGCGCGGCGTGGGCTGCGCCGACTCGGAAGGCAGGGAAGCGGGGGGCGTGGCTACGGGCTCCGGACCGCGATCGGTGGTGGTCGAGAACAGGTCGGGGATCGTGCGGTCGAGCCAGTTGAGGGTCCTCTCCGTGTATTCGTGCACATTGCCGGCCAGTTGCACCACCTGGCCGGTCGCGGCGATCAGCAACGTGGTGCCGACGACCAAAAGGATCGCCAACCCGCAACTGATCGAGACAACCCGTCGAACCCTGTACTTGAGTTCCAGCGCGGTCACCAGCGGGTTCAGGATGTACGCCAGGGCGAGGGCGGCAACCAGCGGAGTGAGCACACGCCGCAGCAGGAGCGCGACCCAGACGAGCAGGGCGATGGCGGCGAGCAGGGCCAAGAGTCGGGCCCAGCGGCGTCCCCGCTCGCTCAGCTTAGGCAGGTATTCATCCATGGGGCCGTGCGAGCCTACTCCTGCTGCCCGAGATTGTCGAGCGGGATTTCGTAGGCGCCGAAAGCCTCATCGAAGTTGTACACGTCGTCGAAATCCTCGATGCGATCGGAGTCCTGGTTGCCCATCAGCCCTAGCCGGATCAGCAGGAAGACCATCTCGCCGAAGTCGCGCGTCGTGCGGACGTTCCAACTGGCGAGCACCGCTTGAGCCAGCGACCCCCAGGATTCGAACGCGAGCAGGCGCAAGCCCTCGCAGAGTTGTTGGCCGCTGACGTGGCGGGGAACGCCGGGCTCTTCCTCCTCGTAGACCATCCGCGCCGTGCGCTCGAGCGCGCGGTGCAGAAACTCGTAGGCCGCCGGGGGATAGCGCCCGTCCTGGCGGATTACTCGTTCGAAACGTTCGGCCTGATCGATGTCCATGTCGTTCGGGTTGATCGCTCAACTTAACGCCCTGGCTCCAGTTCGCCCGGGGCGACGGGTCGGCTCATTTCCGACGCGGGCGCCGCCGCCGGCGACGTTTGCGCTGCGGCCGGGCCTCACCGTCTGTCTTGCTCTCGTCTCCCGCGGAGGCGCCTGAAGCTTGGCCGGCCCGTGGCGACGGCGCGGCCGGCGGCGGTGAGGCCGGTGTTTCATTGCTTCGGCCGGCGACGTCCGCCACTGGCTTTCGGCCACGGCGCGGGCGTCGGCGCCGGCGCGGACGCTCCTGCGGCGTTTCTTTTGTCTGGGCGTCGCTCTCAGCCTCGGTCTCGGGTTGGTCGGGTTCAAACCGTGACGCGACCGGCTCAGGCTCGCGCTCGGCGGGCTTGGGCGGCAAGGCGCCCAGTGGGGCGGTCTCATTCACCGGTACCGCCAGCGTTTGACCGTCCTCTCCCCGCACGAGCAGCAGCTGCGTGAGCACCTGGCGGTCGATCACCGTTGCCGGTCCGATCACGGTCTGCAGGCGCGTGCCGAGGTGCGGCAGCTGGCTAAGCAGTTCGTCGTAGCCCTGGTGCTCATACCGCAAGCAACAGCGCAGGCGCCCGCAGCGTCCCGAGACTTTCGAGGGGTCGAGCGTTGATTTTTGCAGCTTTGCCATTCGCATCGTGACCGGGCGAAGCTTCTTGAGAAAGTTCTTACAGCAGCATTCACGCCCACAAATCTCGTAATCGGCGATCAGACGGGCCTCGTCACGCGCCCCGACCTGACGCATCTCGATCCGCGTCTGGTAGTACTGCGCCAGGCCGCGCACCAACTCGCGGAAGTCGATCCGCCCGTCGGATCGGAAATAGAACACGATCCGTTCGCCGCCCAGCAAGTGTTCCGCGGTGATGACCTTCATGTCCAGATTGAGCTGCGCTGCCAGTTGCGCGCAACGCTCAACGTCGGCGTGAACGTGCTGGTTGAGCCGCTCGTGCTCGTTGATGTCCTGCGGCGAGGCTTCCCGCAGGATCTTCCCGGCCTTGAACCGGTAGAACTCGCTGCCGCTGCTGTCGACGTAGTTCTTGACCTGCGCGCGGTCGACCAGCGGGCTGCGACCGTGACATAAGAGATCGACCTGCTCGCCGATCTCAATGCCGCGCTCCGACTGAATCACGAACCGGCCCCCGCAACCGGTGACGACTTGGGGCGGGAGGCGGAACTCGCCGATCCAGCTCATCGCCCCATAGCGCACACCGCAGGTGAGCAACGCGCTCTCCGGCGTAGAGTTCCGCTGGACCGGGTCGTCCCCGGCGCTGTCGGCGAGGGCATCGGGAGTATGGCGCGGCAAAGCTGGCATAGAGTGCCGGTTCAGCTCCAAGAACCAAACCCGCCATCCCGGCTGCGACGACGAATGCGACCGCCGTCGCGACCATCCGAGCTGCCTGCCGGAGGGCGGTATGGCATCAAATCATTCTACAGCACAATTGTCGCGTTATTGGGGGACTTCCGCAAACTGATTCAGGTGGCGCGGCCCGTCGATCTCGACGATGCCCATGGGGATGCGTCGCCCGGCCAGGTAGCGGGCGTTGGGAAAGACGTAGGTTTGCTCGGCGATTTCGCCCGGGGCAACCTTGTTGAAGAAACGCTCCTCGCGGGCGCGATGCGGCGGGTCGCAATAGGCGTTGAAGCTGACGGTTTTGTCCGAGAGATTCATGAGCGATTGTTTCAGGATCAGGTCGCTTCCCTCCCAGTAGACGAGCGCATCCAGGCCGACGTCGCGCAGGCCCACAATCAGCGATTCGGGGAAGTGGAGTTCTGCGGCTTCCGGAGTGTGCAGTATCAAGTGTACGTCCAGATTGTGCGTCTGGGCGATCTGGCGCGGGGGCAGTGTGAGCGTCAGCGGCTCGGTGAAGACCTCGCCCGGTGCCAGCGTGAACCTCTGCTGCACCGGCATCACCTGCCAATCGCCGGGGGGAGTCAGGCGGATTTCGCCGGTCAGGGGCTGGTCGTACGGGTTTCGGAACGTCACGATCGGGCGCGGTTCACGGGTATGGAGCTGCACGTAGGTTGGGTGGACGCGGTAGCTCGTCTGCAGCAGCGCCAGCGGGGTGTGGAGGGAATCGAGGATCAGTGGCGTCGATCCGACCGGAATCTGCGTGCGTCCTTCTTTGACCTCAAGCGGCCGCCGCTTGCCCCAGAGCGTGACGGCATGCGGGTTGGGGCCGAGGTAGAGTTGGACCGGTTCGGCAGCGGCGCTCTCCTGCCACGACCAGGCGATCAGGCAACTTGAGTCCGGGCCCTGGAAGATGATCGCGAGCGCGTTCGGGGTGGACGTCGTTGCCATGACCGCAGTCTTCCCGGAAAGGTAGTGGAACAGCGTGCGGTAGACCAGGTAGTCCTTGGTCGGCTGCCAGGCCGGCTGGCCGCCACGATCGGAGAGCTCGAAGGGGGCGGGCACGAAGATCCGTCCGGGGCCGAGCGCTTTGGCAAGCACCAGGCGTCTCGCCAAGTCGCTGATCCGTCGCGCCTCATTCAGGTCGCGGTCGGTGCTGGCAGCAAATTGCAGCCAGCACGACGCGGTGTTGTCGCCGACCAGGAAGTCAAGCACGCGTGGCAGCGTGCGGGTCGGCAGATTGGAAGGGACCCAGACGGAGCGGATGTCATCGCCTGGGGGGGAGACGGCGGTTATCGGTTGTGGAATCACCAGTCTTGGGATACTGACGAACGTCCGCAAGTGGCGGCGCACGCGGTCGACGTCGGCCGGTTTCCACAGTTGCGCGCCGTGTAGTTCGATTGCTTCGGCGCCGAGCTGCCAGGTTGGCAGCAGGGCGCCGAAACGCGCCAGAATCGGGCCGAACAGTTCGCGCCATTCATCGCCGCTCGCGACGAGTTCACGGGCCGAGTTGTCGGACTCGGTCTCGGTGGTCGAGGGAGGGACGAGCATCACGCCGGTCACGTCGATGCGGTTTTCCGCCAGCCCGCGCAGGAGCGCGCCGAGCTGACGGAAATACGCGTTTTTCTCATGGCCTTCGATATCGCCGACCATCGGGACGCCGATCTTGATCGCCCCGCAGCCCAGTCCGCCGAGAAGTCCGGTCAGGCCGGCGACATCGCTCCGGTGCCAGAGGCCCAGGTCGACGCCAAGATCTAGGTATCGCAGGTCAACCCCGGGAAGGGGGGGCAGGACGGCGAAGTTCGTGCGTCGCGTCAGCAACGGTTTCTCCCCACCCAGGACACACAACTCGGCCGAGTAGAAGCCCGGAGCCAGGTCGGGCAGCGGCTCGTGAACTGCCGCGCCTTGCCGCTGCTCCAGCGCCGTCAGCGTCAGTTCCCCGCCGCTCGTGGCGCGCGTGGTCGGGCTGTCGTCCGGGACAAAGTCGGACGGAGAGATCATCGGCTGCACTTCGAAGCGCTTCGTGTGGTGGGGCCGGCCGTTTTCGTCTCTGACGGTCAGCGCCAACTGCAGCGGCTGCGACGTGGCGTTGTTGACGTCCACGACAATATCTTCCCGACATCCCGGCCCGACCAGCCCGGCCGGATTCGACAGACGCAGGTTCACGCGCGGCAAGCGGTAGATCGAGAAGTCGTCGAACCAAGCGCTCGCATAGACGTCTCGCCGCTCGATCGGGTCGATCTGGCGCGGGTCGGGTCCGCGCCAGGCGGAGTCTTGCAGGATCCAGAATTGGAGCCGCAGCGTATAGGCCAGCGGGGATTCTCCGGGCAGGTCGACGGTGACACGCTGCCAGGGTTCGGGGTCGCGGCCGGTGGCGCGTACGATCGGACTGACCCGGTGGCTTCCGGCAATCGGCTCGCCGAAGCGGTCGCTGAAGTACGCCGCCACGAACGCCCCGGCGAACTTGAGCTTGTCGGCGCGGATGTAGCCGACGAGCGAGTAGTCCGATTCGGGGACGACGGTCAGGTCGAGATGCCGGTACTCGTACCCGACGTTCCCGGTCGCTATGTCGAGCCGGAACGAGGGCGCCGCGGTGCGGCCCAGCTCGTCGTCAAGTTGCCCGCGCGCGTAAAGTGCGGGCAGCCCATCGCCACGCTGCTGGATCCAATGCATCGGCGTGTCTTCGTAATTGCCGAGCTTTCGCTCGTCAAAGTCGAAGTGCTTCACGCGCGTATACAGCTCGGCCTGCTCGGAGAGAATCGGGCGGCTGGCGAAGTCCCCGGCGACCGGCGGCGTGCGGGTCTGTGCCACGCTGACCGAGACGAACGGCAGCGCACACAGCAGGGCCAGAACGTTTTTTATCAGACGCGTGTGATCGAGCATCGCACTCATCCCGTATCCATAATCATCGGTTCTGACGCGGGATGAGGCTGAATAACCGGGCCCATTCGGCCGGTGGCCAGACGCATTACGATGGATCCCCCGCCTCAGTTGTGGGGTGCGGCGCTCGCGCACGTGCTCCGTGCGCTCGCGGACGGGGAACACACGTCT
>CAZDTB010000119.1:886-11233 GCA_964508075.1 uncultured Planctomycetales bacterium | reverse complement strand
CGTGGAGACGCCCACCTTCATCAAGAGCACCCCGGAAGGCGCCCGCGACTACCTGGTTCCATCACGCATCCAGCCGGGCATGTTTTACGCGCTGCCGCAATCCCCGCAGCTCTTCAAGCAGTTGCTGATGATGAGCGGTTTCGATCGCTATATGCAGATCGTGCGCTGCTTCCGCGACGAGGATCTGCGGGCCGACCGTCAGCCGGAATTCACGCAGCTCGACGTCGAGATGGCGTTCGTCCAGCCGGAGGACGTGCTCCACACCATCGAGGGCTGTCTGGTGCACGTGATGAAGGCGATCCACGATGTGGACATCCCAACCCCCTTCCCCCGCCTGACCTATCAGCAGGCGTTGGACGATTACGGGATCGACCGCCCGGACACACGCTACGACCTGCGCATCAAGGATGTCACCGAGATTGCCGGGAACACGGGTTTCAGCGTCTTTTGTGAGGCGATCGACCAGGGCGGCGTGGTGCGCTGCATCCGTGTCCCGGGCGGGGCGGAGATGACCCGCAAGCAGACCGATACGCTTGCGAACGATCTCAAGGGAATCGGCGCCGGCGGGTTGCCGCTCGTCAAGGTCGTCGCCGGCGACGACGGGAAAACGACCCTCCAGACCGGCGTCGCCAAGTTCTTTACGCCCGAGACGACTCCCGAACTCCTCACAGCCACGCAGGCGGAGGTCGGCGACATCATCTTCTTCGCGGCCGACAATGTCGCGGACGTGTGCAAATACCTCTCCTGGCTCCGCGAGGTGGTCGCGAAGCAGCGCGGCCTGATCCCGGAGGGCGAGTGGGACTTCCTCTGGGTCACCGACTTCCCGATGTTCACCTACGACCAGGAGGAACAGCGCTACTTCGCGGTCCACCACCCTTTCACCGCCCCGCTGGACGAGGACATTCCCCTGCTCGATACCGACGCCATCAAGTGCCGCGCCAAAGCCTACGACATCGTGCTGAACGGGATCGAGCTTGGCGGCGGCAGCATCCGGATCCATCGCGGTGACGTCCAGGAGAAGGTCTTCAAGCTCCTCCAGCTGACACCCGAAGAGCAGCAGCTCAAGTTTGGATTCCTGCTGGAAGCGCTCAAGTACGGTCCCCCGCCGCACGGCGGCATCGCTCTTGGTCTGGACCGGATCGTCATGCTGCTGACGGGCCTGGACAACATTCGCGACACGATTTCGTTCCCGAAGACGGCGCGGGCCGCATGCCTGCTCACCAACGCACCCGGGCCCGTCGCACGTGGGCAACTCGACGAACTGGGCATTCGGCTCGTCCAGACACCCGAATAGCCCGATAAGATTGAGAGCCGCTCTCAAGAGCACGCTGGGAAATGTCTCGGCCCCCTCGGCCGGACCGGTTGACCCGTTCCACAGGTCTGTCGGTCGGCCGCCGTGACTTACGGCAAACGCAACATTGGCGCCGGGCCGGTGCCCTGCTCGCGCGGCGATCGCACCCCAGCCGCCGCGCATCTGAAGGAGAACGCAGTGAATAGTCCTCGGCACACGAAGAGTTTCTGGCGTGGGTTCCTGCTCGGCGGGACCGCTCTGCTGCTGGCAGGTTTGGTTTGGCAATTCGTGAGCCAGCCGCCGCCGGCGTACGGACAGGTCCCCGACAGCGGCGCTCAGCGACAGCGCATGATCAAAGAGATGGCGACGACCAATCAGAAGCTGACCGAAGCGGTGGATCTGCTCAAGCAGATTCGCGATCAGACCGCCGGCGACTCGGGCCCGAAGCAACCCGGCACGCCGCGCACCTCCCGGCCGTGACCTTGGCGTCGAACCTACTGCGAAGCGTCGTCGACGAACACCAGGCTTTCGCGTTCGATCTCGTACACGCCGAGCTGCGCCTCCTCGATCAGCTCTTCGTTGACGAACTCGCGCACGAGCACGTTCGACTCGCCCATGCGCTCGGCGAATCGCACGGCCAGCGCTACAGCCTCATCGTGGTTCCGCGCGATGACCTGGTAGTTGCGCAGGAAGCGCTTGAAGGGCCGGGTAACCGCGTCGCCAGCGTCGGAAACCTCCTCCAGCCCCGCCCGGTAGTCGGCTTCCAGGATCAGGCTGTACCAGCGGGCTTCCCCAACGACCTTCCCGGTCCGCTCGCGATACGCTTCGCACAACTCCACCGTGCAGGCGTTGGCGAGGTAGGCCTGTGCCATCAGTCGCTTGCACTGGCTGAGCATCCCGTGCCGCGCGAAGAAACCCATCGCCATTTCCAGCGCATAAGTTAACTCGTTGTAGTCATCGTGCCGCACGTGTGCCAGGGCGTCGATACATCCCCGTCCCGCCCGCTCCAGCTCTCCTTGCGCTTCCTGAATGGACGCCTCGAGCAGCAAGGAACGTGATGATCTCGGCTCCAGGCGGTCCAGGTACTTCAGTTGCTGCCGGGCGACGTCCACCTGACGCGCCCGCACCGCCGTCACACCCCAGTTCAGCCGCAACGCGCCCGAATCCGGTGCGATCTGCTCGGCGATCCGGTAGCAATGGAACGCCTCGTCAAACTCCAGATCGTCGCTGTGCAGAATCGCCAGCGTGATCCACTGGTCGGCGTCGTCGGGCGACAGCGAGAGATAGCGCTTCAACGTGCTGCGCGCCACCCCCAGATCACCCAGCTCAGCCTGAACGGCGGCGGTCCGCTGGAGCAGCCAGTCGATTTCGGCCCCCATCTCGATCGCCTTGTTGTAGAGCTTCAGGGCGTGCTCGTATTGGCGGAGCTTTTCATATACCAGCCCGAGGTTGGCCAAAGCGACCTCGTCGTTCGCGTCGAGCGCGACGGCTTGCTCGAGCGCGTCGCAGGCCTCGTCCAGATCGCCATCGTTGGACAGCACGACCCCGAGCGTACCGTGCAAACGGGCGGACTGCGGGAACTCGTCGAGCAGCGGCTCGAGCACGTCGAGCGCGTCGTTGCCGCGCCCCAGTTCCGACAGCGCCCACGCCTTGAGCGCCCCGCATTCAACGCGATCGTCCGACTCGACCAGGTCGCTGTCAAGCGCTTCGAGGCAGCGCAGCGACTCCTCCGGCCGACCCGCTTCGAGCAGCTCGTTCGCCCGGTCAAGAATCGACTCTACCTCATCCGAGTCCATCGGTGTTCTACTCCCACGCCCCACCGAGCCGCCCAGCCGAGACCCGACAGTATACGCGAATCGCCGTCGGGCACCCCATCGGAATCTGCCCAGCCCCGACCCAGACCCCTGAGCGCCAGCGAGGGGACGCCGATCAGAACCGCGAGCGTAAGCGAGCGGGCCCCTGCACCCAGCTTGCCGGGCCTCACCGCCCTGGCTATGGTCACCCCAGAGCTGGGGACGCCACGATGCACATCAGCGCGAGCACTCTGATAGCACCTGATCAGATCGCCCGCGAAGAGCCGCGCGCTTCAGCCCGCGCGGCGCTCCGTACGCTGTCGGGCGCCGTGATCTTGCTCGCGGGAGCCCTCACGAGTTGCGCCCCCTCACGTTATCAGAACTCCGCCGACTTCATCGAGCATGACATTCGTGCCAGACAGGACGAGATCGAGACCGTGATGTTCAAGGCGTTCGTCCTCGTCCCCGCCCGCGACATCCTCACGCTCGATCCGCTCCGCCGAGCCCTGCGACCCGTCGAAGCATGGAACGCCGACGGCCCCGGCGTGCCCGACTCATCGTTCTACACCAACCGTACCCCGGAAGACCTCACGCCCGAGCGTGTCGCGATCGGCCCCTGCACGATGTCGCCACCGCAACCCCCCTACCGAATCAAGAAACTCAGGATGCACGGCGGCAGGCGCCTCGGCTTCATCGGCACCGACGCCCTTGACCGGACGTTCCTGTTCAAGCTCGACCACCCCCGCTATCCCGAGCTCGGCACGACCGCCTCGATCGTCGGCTCACGCATCCTCTGGGCCCTCGGCTACAACGTCCCGCCGATCTTCCTGGTCACCATCGAAGGCACCGGCGACGAACGCTTTGACGGCCAGCGTGCCACCGCCGCCCTGTTCATCGATGATGTGCGGGGCCACTTCCACTTCGACTGGTTCCGCCACCGCCGCGAGCTCCGCAGCCTGCGCCTCGCATGCGCCTGGCTCAACGACACCGACCGCATCGGCAGCAACACGCTGGTCGCCGTCCGCGACGGCCGGGCGACATACTACCAGATCGACTTCAACTCCTGCCTCGGCTCGTGGCAGGGCCGGCCGAAAAAACCCTGGCGCGGCCACCGCCACGCCTGGAATCTGCTGCCGTTGCCCCCCAATCCGCCGCCGCCGTTCCTCTCCCCCGCCCTCGGCCGCCTCGCCGGCGACTTCGGCGCCCTCCGCTGGCGTCCGCAGGCCCCGAACAACGCGTTCAACCACATGACCCCCGCCGACGCGGCGTGGATGATCGACAAGATCCGCCAGCTCGACCGCTCACATATCGAAGCGATCGTCGCCAAAGCGAAGCTGAGCAACCCCGACGACGCGCGAACGCTGGTCGACATCCTCATGAAGCGCCGGCAGACGCTCCTGTTGCTTGGTGGCACTACTGCTCAAGCGCCAGGTCTCGAGCCGGAAACCAAGCCCTCAGTTGTGCACGCAGCTTTCCGAAGGCTCGATCGTGACAGCGATCCAAGCTGACGTGTTCCCCAAGTTGCCTGAACAAGGCAGAGGAGCGAGGCTTGCGAGCCTGCCTAAGCGCAGCTTCCATCGCCTCCTTGGGCCGGTCCGGCTTTCCTCTCGAAATCGAAAAACCCTGCTCACTCACCCATTGGCGGAGGGCTTTCAGGCTCTCCGCCCACCCCAGGATGCGATCGACTTGCGGGGAGTCGCTCCAGATCCAGTTCTCTAGCTCTGGATCGATTACGATCGCCGCGGCGCGGTCGCGCCAACCGGAGTTGGCCAGCGTCCTTTCGACGTCGGCTTCCAGTTGGTCACGCGGTCTTTGCTCCTTGGCGCATCCCTCCCGGTCAAAAACGACGAGGGCGTGCCGGTAGGCCGAGGCGTGTGGGCGGAGAAATGAGGCCGCCTTGCGAAGACACGCTGGATCACGCTCCGGGTGCACGTATATATCGCAGACTATCGATCGAATGCCGAGTGCCGGTGGGCGCGAGAGCAGTCCGATCAGCGAACACTCCATACTCTTATCCGCCACCAGGGCGATCAGGTCCTTCGCATCCACTTCGGGGCTCACCCGAGTACTCCTGCGGCAAACAAGACTCCGAGATTTTCCTCTCGCTGCCAGTCTCTCAATTTGGGATGCCGATCGCCAGGGACGATGTCGGTGGCACCGTCGGGCGTCTTAGCGAAGCAAAGGACGCTGCCGGCGTTGACCACATTCAGAATCACCGGCGAGTGGGTTGCCAGCAGAATCTGGGCCGAGTAGACGGACGATAGGGATTCGAACACCGTCTCGATTGCGCGTGGGTGGATTCCATTTTCGGGTTCTTCAATCAGGTACACTCCCAAGAAATCGGGCAGATAGGCAAGCAGTGTCAACGCGAGCAGTCGCAGTGTGCCGTCGGAAAGCAGCCACGACGGGATGTTGATTCCCTCGCGATGGGACACCACGACATAGCGACTCCTGTCCTCAGGGTTTTCCACGGTTCGGATGCCTACGATCTCGGGCAAGGCAGTGCGAACGTGGTCGAGCCACTCCCTAAAACGCTGTGGCGCCTTGGAGTGAAGCGCTTCAATCACCCATGGGAGGTTCTCCCCGCTAGGTCGAAAGACGGTACCCAGCCGAGGAGGGCTCGCTCGGCGCATCAACAGACTATTCAGGATGATCTGTTGGACAGCACCGTCAAGTACTTGCTTGAACCACGTCGCAACTGGAAACCTACTCTCATCTTCCGGCAGATTCGCCAGCGTAGAGCGGCGCGGCCCAAGTTTGAAGGCCGGCATCCACCCTCCGGTCCCACCGCGCGTAGTCTCCGGATAGTAATTGTCGTCTTGGCCTGGCCGCTTACTGAATACCGTCTGCTTCCCCGGCTTGTGAGCCGGAACAAACAACGTTTCTGGCGGGGTGTGGAGTTCCGGAAAGAGCGATGGCTGCGCGCGCTTCCGTACGCTCGTCGCGGCGCGTGTGAGCATCCCGGTTTCTCGCAGGAAGCATGCGGCCTGCCCTTCCTCTTCGACTCCAACGGCGACTTCATACCGAAAGGTGTCGCATTGGGGATCCGTCAACTGGGCGCGACGTTCCTCGGGGACAAGGACCTCCACCGCGAACTCGAAGACGCTGCCTCTCCGCGCCCAGGTGAGGTCTTCGAAGTTGCTCGAACGCTGGAACAGCGCCTCTTCGAGGCCATCGGCGAGCATATCTCCCAGAAATGCGATCACGTCCAGGAAAGTCGTCTTGCCGCTGCCATTCGGCCCTACGAGTACGTGGAAGGGGCCCAGTGGCTGCGATATGTAGCGCAGGCAACGGTAATTCAGGGCCTCGATGAGGGTGAACATCAGCAATAATCCCGATTATCCAAGAATAGCATCACACCCTGTGGGGCAACCGCTGCTATAGCTTAACCGAAACCCTGGGCGGCGAGCCAGCGTTCGGCGTCGATGGCGGCCATGCAGCCGGTGCCGGCGGCGGTGACGGCCTGGCGGTAGAGGTGGTCGGCAACGTCGCCGGCGGCAAAGACGCCCGCGACGCTGGTGTAGCTGCTGCCAGCGTTGGGAAGCTTGATGTAGCGCTTGTCGTCCAGGTCGAGCTTGCCTGCGAACAGCTCCGTATTGGGGGTGTGGCCGATCGCGACGAACAGGCCGCGGCAGGGCAGCTCGCGGACGGCCTCGGTCTTGACGTCCTTGAGCTGCACGGCGGTGATCGCCGCATCGCCGAGGACGTCGACGACGATCGAGTTCCATTGCGGCTGGATCTTGCCCTCGTCGACCAGCTTGAAGAAGCGCTCCTGCATGGCCTTGCTGGCGCGGAGCTGGTCGCGGCGGTGGACAATGTGGACCTTGCTGGCGAACTTGGTGAGGTAGCTGGCCTCCTCGATCGCCGCGTCGCCGCCGCCGACCACGACCAGCTCCTGATCGCGGTAGATCGGCATGGCTCCGTCGCAGACGGCACAGGCGGAGACGCCGCCGCCGCTCTGGGCGAGGCGCTGCTCGTTCTCGAGTCCGAGCCAGTTGGCCCGGGCGCCGGTGGCGATGATGAGCGTGTGGGTCTCGACGGTGTGCTCGTCGCTCTTGACGGTGAAGGGGCGCTTGCTCAGATCGATCTCGTTGACGTCCTCGCGGATATAGCGTGTGCCGAAGTGCTCGGCCTGGTCACGAAAGGCCTTCATCAGCACCGGCCCAGTGACGCCGTCGGGAAACCCGGGGTAGTTCTCGACCTCGGTGGTGTACATGAGCTGCCCGCCGGGGATCAATCCGCCGGCGTTGAAGCCCTCGAAGACGAGCGGGTCGAGCGCCGCGCGGGCGGCGTAGATGGCGGCGGTCAGCCCCGCCGGCCCGGATCCGATGATGACGACTTTCTCCACACTCATTCAACCACTCCTGGACACACCTTCGCGGGTTTTCGTGACGGAGATTGCACCAACGCCAGAATACACGGCCGACACAGGCGTGCCACACTTGTTCTTCTCTGTGCAAAGTGGCACGGCCGGGTCGGCCGTGAGAGTACGAGAGGCAATCGGAACGTGTATCAGATACACTTCCGGCTCGTTCTCGGTAACGTCATTCCTTCTTCTTCTTCTTCTTCGCGTCCGGCGAATCGTCCTCCTGCTGCTGCTCCTGCGCCAGCTCCTTGGCCAACTGATCGGGCTTGGCCATCAGGCCACCCACGGCCGCCTGCCCGCGAGCCTTTTCGTCCATCTTGGCCTGGAACTCGGCGGGGAAACGGGCCTTCTCGAGGCCTTCGTCGCCGGAGATGATGCCGGTGTCGTACAGCCGCCAGAGGTGCTCGTCGAGCAACTGCATGCCGTATTTCTTACCGGTCTGAATGCTCGAGTCGATCCGATAGGTCTTGTTTTCGCGGATCAGGTTGCAGATGGCGGGCGTGGTCAGCAGGAACTCGTACGCCGCGATCCGCCCCGAGGTTCCCATCCTCGGGCAGAGCACCTGCGAAAGCACGGCGAGCAGCGTGACGCTGATCTGCACGCGAATCTGCTCCTGCTGGGCGACCGGGAAGGCGTCGATGATCCGGTTGATCGTACCCTGGGCACCGGTGGTGTGCAGCGTCGCGAACACGAGGTGGCCGGTCTCGGCGGCGCGAATCGCGGCCTCCATCGTTTCCAGGTCGCGCATCTCGCCGACCAGCACCACGTCCGGGTCCTGGCGCAGACAACGCCGCAGTGCTTCGGAGAAGCTGGGCACGTCCACGCCGACCTCGCGCTGCGTGAAGATCGACTTGCGGTGCGCGTGGTAGTACTCGATCGGGTCTTCGACCGAGATAATGTGGCGGTCGAAATTGCGGTTGACGTAGTCGAGCATGGTCGCCAGCGTGGTGGTCTTGCCCGAGCCGGTCGGCCCGGTGACCAGAAACAGCCCGCGCGGCCGCCGGCAGAGCGCTTGGACCATCGGCGGCAGTCCGATCTCCTCGAATGACATGATGCGCGAGGGAATCAGCCGCAGGGCAATCGAGACGTTGCCCTTGGCCCGGAAGACCGAGACGCGAAAGCGCCCCTTCTCGCCGAAGGCAAACCCGAAGTCGGTCCCGCCCTCTTCCTGGAACTCCTGCTGATTACGTTCCGGGGTGATGGACTTCATCAAGGCCATCGTGTCGTCGGCGTCGAGCACCTTGGTTTCCAGGCTGCGCAGCCGCCCGGACATGCGCAACACCGGCGGGCGGCCGACGTGCAGGTGGATGTCCGAGGCGTCCACACGAATGCAGGTTTCCAATAGACGATCGATGTGTACCGTTGCCACCGTTAATCCTCACGTCGGGGCCGGATCCCGTCTTGGCACAGTTTCTTCAGCATGCCTGAGCTAGCCCTCTTCCTCGGCCATCACCGCACCCTCCTGCTGCGTGATCCGCACGATTTCCTCCGCCGAGGTCACGCCGCGGAGGATCTTGAGCTTGCCGTCCTCGAGCAGCGGGCGCATCCCGCTGGCCCGGGCGGCCCGGCGAATCTTGCCGGTCGGCGCGCGGACAAACGCCAACTCGCGAATCTCGTTATTCATCTCGAGCATCTCGAAGATGCCTTGCCGCCCCCGATAGCCCACGTCGCCGCAACGCTGGCAGCCCCGGCCGCGGTAAAGCTGTTTGCCTTGGAGGTCCGCGTCGGTGATTCCGAGCATGCGCAGGATGAACCGGTCCGGGGCCGGGTCGACCTCCTTGCACTCCGGACAAATCTTGCGGATCAGACGCTGGGCCATGATCGCCTGGATCGAGGACGCGATCAGAAACGGCTTGATGCCCATGTCGATCAGACGCGTAATCGCGCTTGGTGCGTCATTGGTGTGCAGCGTGCTGAAGACCAGGTGCCCGGTCAGGGCGGCCTGCACGGCCACCTCGCCGACCTCGCGGTCACGAATCTCACCCACCAGGATGATATTGGGCGCCTGACGCAGCATCGCTCGCAGAATCCGGGCAAACGACAACCCGATCTCCTCACGCACCTGACACTGATTCATCCCGGTGAAGTTGTACTCGACCGGATCCTCCGCCGTGATGATCTTCTTGTCCGGACGGTTCAGTTCCTGCAACGCCGCGTAGAGCGTGGTGGTCTTGCCCGATCCGGTCGGCCCGGTGACCAGGAAGATGCCGTTGGGCTGGCGAATGATGCGCTTGAAGTGCTCGTAGTCGTCCTGCTCGAATCCCAGCCCGGTCACGCCGACGGCTACCGAGTCCGGCCGCAGAATACGCAGCACGATGCTTTCCCCGTGGTAGGCCGGGAGCGAGCTGACTCGGAAGTCGACGTCCTGCTTGCCGATCCGCATCCTGATCCGTCCGTCTTGTGGGAGGCGTCTTTCGGCGATGTCGATCCCCGACATGATTTTGAGGCGGGCCAGCACGGCGCTCTGCATGCCCTTGGGGATGTTGTCGCGTATGATGCAGACGCCGTCGATGCGGTAACGAACGCGCACGCGGGTGGCCATCGGCTCGACGTGCACGTCCGACGCCCGCATACGGACGGCCTCGTGGATCAGCAGGTTGATCAGCTTGACGACCGGGGCGTCCAGCTCCTCGCCGGCGATTTTGGCCTTCTTCATCGCCGTCTGCTCATCCTTCAGCAGGTCCCCGTCGCGATCGATTTCCTCGATCGCGTCGTCCATGCTGTTGTCGACCTTGCTCAGGAAAGTATCGATGAAGCGCTGGATCTTGCCCTTGGGCGCCAGGGCGGTGTCGATCTCCATGTTGAGCCGGAAGCGCAGCATGTCGAGCAATTCCAGGTCAAGCGGGTCGTGGATGATGACCTTCAGCCGCTCGCCATCCTTGCTCATCGGCAGAATC